>JASHTN010000081.1 GCA_030040525.1 Gammaproteobacteria bacterium
GCACATGTCGCTGAAGCTCGCCGAGAAGCAGAAGGTGCTGGAGATCCTCGACGTCCGCAAGCGCCTCGAGCACATCCTGGTCGCCATCGAGAGCGAGATGGACGTGCTGCAGATCGAGAAGCGCATCCGCGGGCGCGTCAAGGCGCAGATGGAGAAGAGCCAGCGCGAGTACTACCTGAATGAGCAGATGAAGGCCATTCAGAAAGAGCTCGGCGAGATGGACGAGGGTGGCAACGAGATCAGCGAGCTCGAGCAGAAGATCGCCAAGGCCGGCATGCCCAAGGAGGCGCGCGACAAGGCGGCCGGCGAGCTCAACAAGCTGAAGATGATGTCACCCATGTCGGCCGAGGCCACGGTGGTGCGCAACTACATCGACTGGCTGGTGAAGGTGCCGTGGAAGAAGCGCACCCGCATCATCAGGGACATCGCCCGCGCCCAGAAGGTGCTCGACGAGGACCACTACGGGCTCGAGAAGGTGAAGGAACGCATCGTCGAGTACCTCGCGGTGCAGCAGCGCGTCGAGAAGCTCAAGGGCCCGATCCTGTGCCTGGTGGGGCCCCCGGGCGTCGGCAAGACCTCGCTCGGCCAGAGCATCGCGCGTTCGACGAACCGCAAGTTCGTGCGCATGTCGCTCGGCGGAGTACGCGACGAGGCGGAGATCCGCGGTCATCGCCGCACCTACATCGGCTCGATGCCCGGCAAGATCGTGCAGAACATGGCCAAGGCGGGCGTGCACAATCCGCTGTTCCTGCTCGATGAAGTGGACAAGATGTCGATGGACTTTCGCGGCGATCCGTCCTCGGCGCTGCTCGAGGTGCTCGATCCCGAGCAGAACTCGACCTTCAACGATCATTACCTCGAGGTCGACCTCGACCTGTCCGAGGTGATGTTCGTGTGCACGGCGAACAGCCTGAACATCCCGCCGCCGCTGCTCGATCGCATGGAAGTGATCCGCCTGCCGGGCTACACCGAAGACGAGAAGATGAACATCGCGCGCCGCTACCTGGTGCCGAAGCAGATGAAGAGCAACGGCCTGAAGCCCGACGAGCTCAAGGTGTCCGACGGGGCGCTGCTCGACATCGTGCGCTTCTATACGCGCGAGGCCGGAGTGCGCAATCTCGAGCGCGAGATCGCCAAGATCGGCCGCAAGGCCGTCAAGCAGATGCTGCTGCACAAGAAGGAGAGCCGTTCGGTCGCCGTGACGCCGCGCAACCTCGACAAGTTCCTCGGCGTGCGGCGCTTCCGCTACGGCAAGGCCGAGGACCTGGACCGCGTCGGCCAGGTCACCGGGCTCGCCTGGACCGAAGTCGGCGGCGAGCTGCTGACGATCGAGGCCGCGGTCGTGCCCGGCAAGGGCAAGCTGCAGCACACCGGGCAGCTCGGCGAGGTGATGCAGGAGTCGATCCAGGCGGCGATGACGGTCGTGCGCAGCCGCGCCCAGGTGCTCGGACTCGAGCCCGAGTTCTATCAGAAGCATGACGTCCACCTGCACATCCCGGAGGGTGCGACGCCGAAAGACGGCCCGAGCGCCGGCATCGGCATGTGCTCGGCGCTGGTGTCGGCGCTGACGAAGATCCCGGTGCGTTCGGATGTGGCGATGACCGGCGAGATCACGCTGCGCGGGGAAGTGCTGCCGATCGGCGGACTGAAGGAGAAGCTCCTCGCGGCGCATCGCGGCGGCATCAAGACGGTGTTGATCCCCGACGAGAACCAGAAGGACCTGGTCGAGATCCCCGACAACATCAAGGGGAATCTCGAGATCAAGCCGGTCAAGTGGATCGACGAGGTGCTCGCGCTCGCCCTCACGCGCCAGCCCCTGCCACAGCAGCAGTCCGCCGACGCCCCGGCCGATCCGGCTGCCGCCGCGGCGGCAGCCGCCGAAGGCGAGGACAAGCGCGCGCGAGCCGGCCGGCGGGTGAAGCCGGCGGTACCGCCGGCGCATTGAGCTGCACGGCGCAGCCGGCGCCGAAATCGCCCGCGAAGGGCCGGCAGGACGCAGCCGGCGAAAGTCACGCCTTTCGCCGGCGGCAACGAAGCTGATGTCTGGCAAAATCGCCGCAGGCGATTTTGCCCAATGAACCAGGGTGCTTAGCTCAGCTGGTAGAGCGTCGCCCTTACAAGGCGAAGGTCGGCGGTTCGAGACCGTCAGCACCCACCATCCGCGGCGCCCTCACTGCGGCGTGATCTCGAACGGACTCGCCCCGGCGAGGGCCCCGTCGACCAGGACCGCCACCGCGAACTGGCCGCTGCCGAGCAGCGCTGCGAGGCGCTGGCCCGAGAGGGTGTACGGCGAGCGGGGGAAGGTGATCCTCTTCTCCGACACCGACACCAGCCGCACCCCCTGGTACCAGCGCCATTGGACCGTGTGCGGGCCGCCGCTCGCCTGCGCCGGCTGCCAGTCGAGGTCCACCTGATAGACGATGACGTCCTCCTGGGTGAAGCTGCTCACCGGCTCGTGCTTGCCACTCTTGAGGCGCGCTGCCGTAGTCAGGAGTGAGCCCGAGACGTGCGGCACGATAGGCTTGGGCGGTGTCTTCGTGCTCGTCGCACAGCCCGCCAGCATCGCCGTGCCGAGGCACAGCAAAAGCGCCGCCAGACCTGACCTGGGCTTCATCACCGCCTCGATGGAGCGACTGTGCGCCGGCGGCGCACGGGCCGCCGGCGCACCAACCTCGGGGTAGCGCAGCCGCTAGGCGAAGACGCCGTACTCGACCTGAAGGATCTCCCCGGTGGTGATGTTCACCAGAATGGCGTCGGTGTCATCGCGCACCCACTCGTAGCCGACCGGCGGCACGTCCAGAGCGAACAGCCAGTAGTCGGCGACGATGTAGGGCGCGGTCCAGTACGCGCGCGGCAGGATCTGCCCGTAGCCCCAGCGGTGTGCGACCCAGCCCGGCGGACGGCGGTAAACGCCGATCCTGTAGCTGCGCGCCGCCTGGTAGTTGTGGTTGAAGTGCGCCTTGTCGACCGTGGTCGGCCGATTGTTCCAGCCCTCAGGCTCGGCGACGCGCTGGTAGCGTGTCGGACCAGCATGCGGCTCACCGTGCGCGGGGGGCCGCGCCGCAGGGCGCCCATGCTCCTCCCCGTGCTCCTGCGCGAGCGCCACGGTCCCTGCCGCCAGGGCCAGCGCCAGGACAAAGCTGATTTTGGATGCAAGCGCCACGTCCGTACTCCTTCAGTGTGGGTCTGCGGCAATGCTAACAGGGCGCCGTGCCCGAGCAGAAGCCAGGCGCCGGCGGTTCAGCCGGCGTTAACCGAAGCGTTAACCGAAGCGCTAACCGAAGCGCACGGCGAGCATCGACACCGAACCGCCGTCCATCCCCTCCACCGGGAAGCCGAGCGGCTCGCCCGGAACGCTCGCCCCCAGGACGTACAGCAGCGGCAGATAGTGCTCGGGCGTGGGGACCGCGAGCCGCGCGTCCTCACCGAGTGCTGCGTAGTCGATCAGCGCCGCATGATCGCCCGCCGCGAGGCGCGCGCGCACTGCGGTCTCGAAGCGCAGCGCCCAGTCGTACGGCTCGCGTGGATGGCGGCCCCAGGCATAGGTATGCAGGTTGTGTACGACATCGCCGCTGCCGAGGATCAGGACGCCCAAATCCCGCAGCGGCGCCAGCCGCGTGCCGAGCTCGTGATGAAAGGCCGCGGGCTGTGTCTCGTCGATCGCGAGCTGCACCACCGGCACATCCGCCCGTGGATACAAGTGGCACAGCACCGACCAGGTGCCGTGGTCGAGTCCCCAGGAAAGATCGGCCTGCACCGGCAACGGCGCGAGCAGCCGCTGCACCTGCGCCGCCAGCGCCGTATCGCCCGGGGCCGGATAGCGCACGGCGAACAGCTCGCGCGGAAAGCCGCCGAAGTCATGGAGGGTGGGCGGCCTCGTCATCGCGGTGACTGAGGTCGCCGCCACGTACCAGTGCGCCGAGATGCACAGGATCGCGCGCGGCCGCGGCAGCGAGGCGCCGAGCGCCGCCCAGGCGCGCGTCCAGGGATTGCTCTGCAGGGCGTTCATCGGGTTGCCGTGCCCGAGGAACAGCGCCGGCAGGCGCGCGCTCATGCGGCGGCGGCCGGATGCTGCGCGAGCAGCCCCACGACTGACTGATACAGCCGGGCGCGCAGCGCGTACCGCTCACTCGCGCGCGTCACGTAGCGCACCGCGATCTCGATGCCGGGGACGCCGCCGCCGGCGGGCCGGACGGCAACGCCGGGCTGCGCCGATATACTGCTGCCGCGCCGCCCGCGCGCGGCGCGCTGCCATTCGTGCTCGGCCTGCCGGGCGTTGTCCGCGGTCGCCTCGGTGACTTCCTTCTCGATCGCCTGGGCGATCCGGCCCGTGTCCCGGTCGAAGGGCACGGTGACCGACAGCTCGTCCCAGAGCCACTGGCCGGAGGTGGAGAAGTTGAAGTAGTGACCCTCGATCGCGAAGCTGTTGGTAAAGGTGACGCGCCGGCCCGTGGGATGGCCAGCGTCGGTCCAGTTGCCGGTCTCGAGCAACACCGTGTGGAACATGCCGAGATCGACCACCTCGCCACTGACGCCGTTGATTTCCACCCAGTCGCCGAGACGGATGCCGTTCCTGCCCATGAGGACGAACCAGCCGACGAAGGCCACCAGGAAGTCCTTGAGCGCCACCGTGAGTCCGGCGCCCGCGAGCCCGAGCATGGTGCCGAGCTGTCCGGGCACGCCGATCAACACCACCAGAATCAGCACCACGCCGGCGATCTGCAGCGACACTCCGATCACGCTGCGCAGCGTGCCGAGCTGGCGCCGATCGAGACGCGTGCGGCCGAGGAGATGCTCGAGCCACGTGTCGATGAACAGCAGCAGCAACAGCGCGCCGAGCACCACGGCGGCGTCGATGAGACAGGAGTGCAGGAGCGCGCTCGCCTGTCCCGCGACGACGCTGCCCCAGGCGCCGTAGGTGTCGGCGAGCTTCTTGCGCGCTTCGATGCGCTGGTCGCGGATGGTGAGGCGGCTCTGCTCCGCGGCGACCCGCCGGGCCTCGGTGACGA
>JASHTN010000082.1 GCA_030040525.1 Gammaproteobacteria bacterium
CGCCGCCCGCCGCGCCGCCGCCCGCCGCGCCGTGCGAGCGGCTCTGCTTGGGCCCCTCCTCCTGCACCTCGAAGGTCACCATGTGCTCGCTCATGACCCGGTTCGGGTCGTCGGCGGACATCTCCTGGATGTACAGCGCGTGGTGCCCGAGTCGCGGCGCGTAGACGCGCACCATGACGAGCCGGATGCGGTCGTGCGGCGGACGCACGCCGCGGCGCGCGTCATCATCGGCCTGGGCGGTGTTGTCGTAGGTGCCCGGCAGCCAGGCGAGGAGCTTGGTAAGATCGGTCTGGCTCTGCTTGGTGGCATTGCCGGCGCAGCCGCCGAGCAGCGCCGCGGCTGCCGCCGCTCCCGCGGCCAGCCGCGCGCGGCGCGGCCAGCACCGTCGGCTCGCTGCACTATCCATAGGTGGCCCGCCACTGCGCGCGGTACTTCAGCCCCAGGTCCATCAGGCGCTCGAGCAGCTGCGGGTACGGGGTGCCCGCCGCGCGTGCGGACTCGGCGAAATCCTCCTCGGCCTCGAGATTGGGATTGGCGTTGGCTTCGAGCACGTACACCTGGCCCTCGGGGGTGACGCGAAAATCCATGCGAGCATAGCCGGAGAGGCCGAGCGCCCGATAGATGCGGCGCGACAGCCGGTCGAGGGAGGCGAGCACCTGCGGCGGGAGGTCGGCGGCAGCGTGCGTCGTGATGCCGTACTTCTGCTGGTAGCGCTTGTCCCACTTCACCTTGCGCGTCGCGATCGCCGCAAGCGAGCTCGGCATGGAGCCGAAGACCATCTCCCACACCGGCAGGCGCGTCAGCCGCTCGTTGCCGAGCACCGCGACGTACAGCTCGCGCCCCTCGATGTACTCCTCCACCAGCGCATCCGACTTGATCTGCGCGTGCACGAACTCGATCCGCTCCTTGAGCTTGGCTGCATCCTCGACCACCGAGGCCTGCGCGATGCCGAGCGAGGCGTCCTCGACCGTGGACTTCACGAACAGCGGGAAACGGAGCTTGCGCGGCACGTGGACGCGCGCGCCGCGGCGGAACACGCTGAACTGCGGCGTGGCTATGCGGTGGTAGGCGAGCAGCTGCTTGCACAGGGACTTGTCGCGCGACAACAGCAGGCCACGCGGGTTGCAGCCGGTGTACGGCTGGCGCAGCAGCTCGAGAAACGCCACCACGTGCTGGTCGTAGGTGACGATGCCGTCGAACTCCTCGAGCAGATTGAAGACGATGTCAGGCTCCCAGTCGGCGATCGCGCTGCGCAGCTCGGTCAGGCTGTCGAGCACGCCGACGCAGCGCACCTCGTGCCCGAGCCTGCGCAGCGTCGTGGTGACGTCGTATTCGGTGCGCCACTCCTCGATTTCCTTTTCGCTGTGGCCTTCGAGAGTTTCCGGCGGCACCAGGCTCGCGTGGACCACGACGAGCGCGCGCAGCTGCCTCATAACGGCAGGTGTGGAGTCTCGCCTTGGGCGTACAGCCCTGCGAGCCGCCCGAGCATCCAGCGCGAGTAATGCAGCGCCTCGCGGCGGCTGCCGCGCACGTAGAGTCCGAGCCGCTCGCTGCGTTCGATGAGCATGCGCAGGATCTGCGTCACACTGTAGCGCGTCAGGCCGAGCTCGCGCACCACGCCCGCCGTCAGCGCCCGCTGGTTGCCGCGCAGCAGCGCGGCCGCGCGCGGCGCGCCGCGCCGGGTACGCTCGGCGCCGAAGGCGCGCTTCAGCAGCTCATCGGCCAGCCCACGCCGGATCTGGCGGTTGTGCCGCAGCTTCCTGCGGTAGTGTTGCGCGAGCGTGCGGGTGTTGGATTCGAGCGGCTCGATGCGCGTGCGATTGCGCACCGCCGGCAGCCGGTCGCGCACGCTCGCCACGAGCTCGTCGACCGCCTGCAGCTTGTGCAGCGCCGGCCAGTCAGCGTAGCTCTTGCGCCACCCGGAGCGCGGTGCGAGCCACACCGCGAACGTCTCGGCGAAATCCTCGGTCGGGTGCGCCTGCGCGTACCACTCGCCCAGGTGATGCACGTAGCGGCGGCTCCCGGGCCGCGCACGGTAGCGCGCCGGATACGGGCGCGAAGCCGCACCGAATACCTCACGCCAGCGCCGCCGGCGCCGCAGTCGATAGGCGTTGTCGAGCGCGTGCCCCGCCTCGTGCCGCAGGATACGCAGCAGCAGGCGCGAGTTGCCGCCCTCGGCCTCGCGCATCATGCGCCGCTCGAGACGCTCGAGGCGCGCGTGCGCGAGATAAAACGGCACCGCGAAGCCCGGAACGCCGTCGGGGGAGAACCACTCCTCGGACAGCCACACGTGGGGCCGGATGCGGATGCCGCGGTTCCTCAGATCCGCGTACAGGCGCCCGATGCGGCGCCGGAGCGGCGGTCGGCGCATGGAAAGCTTCAGATCGCAGAACCGCAGCTTGAGCAGCTGCTCGTCCGTCAGGCGCGTCCACCCGAGCGTGCGGCGCGCGCCGCGCGCAGCGGCAAGGCGGCGGACGGCGCGGCTGCGGGACATACGGCTGCTGGAGAGTTCTTCGAGAGGCGAGGCCCGAGGCAGGCAGCAGCTTAGCCGAAGCGCGCGTGCGCTGTCTTCAAGGAAGGCCGCAAAAGTCGCGCCTTTTGCGGCCGGCAACGCAGCGCCAAAAAAAGGGCCGCAGGCCGCTTTTTCCGATGAACTAGAGGCCGAGCAGCGCGCGGGTGAGGAGCCGATCGGCGAAGCCCTCGATCAGCTCCTGTTTCATCAGGCTGTTGCGCCACGAAGTAGGGATAGCACTTGCAGTGTAGTGCGCCCCGGCGAGCGCCCCGCAGACGGCTGCGACCACGTCCGAGTGACCGCCGAGATTGGCGGCCGCAAGGACAGCGTCGCGGAAGCTCGAGGTGCCGGCGAAGCAGTCGAGCGCGGCCGCGAGGGCTGCAGGTGCCGTGGCCCCGCCGCCGGCAGAGGTCGCCCGACGCGCCCGGGAGCCGCTGCCGCCCGCGCGGCGTGCCCCGGACTGAGTGACCGCGGCGGGCTGTGCGCGCAGCGCGGGTGCCTGCACCAGGATGAGCTCGCGGGGCCGCCCCGCGAGGGCTGCGTACAGGGCCTGGGCGAGCGTGCGGCAGGCCGAGAGCACCGCCGGTACCTGGCAGGTCGTGCGGGCCGATTCCGCAGCCTGCTCGATCGCCACCGGCTCGTGGGCAAAGAAGTACATGACCACCGGGGCTACGCGGGACAGCACCTCGGGGTCCTGGGCCTGCGGGTCGTGCGCGCCGGAGAAGGGCTGGCGGCGCCATTGCGCAAGTGCCAGGGCGCGCGCGGTGCCGGCCGTGATCCCGACGCATCGTCCGGTGGCCGTCAGGTAGCCCTGGCTCTGCCAGCGTTGGTAGCGCTCCACCTGGTCACGCACGTCAAAGCCGTTGCTCTCGAGAAGGCTGTCGGCAAGACACAACGCCATGGCGGTATCGTCGCTCCAGCCGCCGCGCGGCAGGTCGAATGGACCGCCGCCCAGCATGTCGCCGACCGGCGCGAATCGGCCCGGCCGCCGGTACTGGGTGGCGGCTGCAACGGCATCTCCCACGCCGAGTCCCACCAGTGCCCCGAGAAACCGCCCGCGCAGCCCGCGTGCCGCGGCGAGCGTGGCAGGCTCCAGCAGCGGGTCTGATTCGGCCGCGGCGCGCAGTGGCACCCAGGTGCGCACGTACTGGGTCTGCTCGGCGGTCTCGGGGACGCTCGGCCAGCGGCTGGCGCGCGCGCTCTGCGGCCAGAGCCGGTTGAGCTCGGCGAGCGCCTCCTCGCCCGTCATCCCACGCTCGACGAGCAGGCAGCCGGCCACCGTGGCGGTACGGCCGATCCCCGCGCGGCAGTGCAGATACACGCGACGCCCCGATCCGAGCGCCCGCGACAGCGCCTCGAGGATCGCAGCCATCTGCGCGCGCTCCTGCGGGACGGCGTGATCGGTGATCGGCGCCCGCAGGTGCTCGATGCCGGCCGGCAGCTCCCCCTCGTAGGCAGGGTGAGGGGCGACCTCGCGGGGCTGCGTGAGATCGAAGAAGCAATCGACGCCCGCCGCCAGCAGACGCTGCAATCGTGCCCGCGTCGCCTCGGAGGCCGCTGCGCCGGGATATTCCCCGGCGAGCAGCTGCCCCGGCAGTACCCAGTAGCAGTTCGGCAGCGGCAGCTGCGCGGGCGTGACCAGAGGCGGTGCTGCCATGCTCCTGAGGTTTCAGGCGGGAGCGGGCAGGACCGCGAGAGCGTCGGCGAGCGCCTCCTCGTCGGCCTGCGTCATGGGCGGCACGTGCTGCAGATCGAGGCGGCGCCTGCCGTCCAGCCCGGCGAAGTCGAAGCGGCGGGTGTCTGCCAGGTGCTCGAGCTCGACGCGGCGCAGTGCCGCGAAGATCGACTCGATGCGCCCGGGAAACTCGTGCTGCCACTGCGCGAGCATCCGCTTCACCGCGACGCGCTGCAGGTTGTCCTGCGAGCCGCATAGCTTGCAGGGAATGAGGGGGAAGCCGCGGCCGCGGGCGTAGCGGGCGATGTCGCGCTCGGCCACGTAAGCCAGCGGGCGGATGACTATGTGGCGGCCGTCGTCGGAGAGCAGCTTCGGCGCCATCGCCTTGAGCCGTCCGCCGAAGAACAGGTTGAGAAACAGCGTCTCGACGATATCGTCGCGGTGATGCCCGAGCGCGATCTTGGTCATGCCGTGCTCGAGCGCGAAGCGGTAGAGCGCACCGCGCCGCAGCCGCGAGCACAGGCCGCACAGCGTGCGCCCCTCGCGGATCACGCGCTTCACCACGCTGTAGGTATCCTGCCTGAGGATCCGGTGGGGGACACCCTCGGCGGCCAGGTAGCGGGGCAACACCTCAGCCGGAAAGCCGGGCTGATGCTGGTCGAGATGCACGGCCGTGAGCTCGAAGCGCACGGGGGCGCTGCGCTGCAGGGAGCGGAGCACGTCGAGCAGGGTGTAGGAGTCCTTGCCGCCCGAGAGGCAGACCATGATCCGGTCGCCATCGGCGATCATGCCGAAATCGGCAATCGCCTTGCCGACCGAGCCGCGCAGCTGCGCGGCGAGGCGCTTGAGGGTGCGGGAAGGTTTCGCGGCTTTCGCTGTCACGCGCTCGGAGGTCCTCGGGCCCCGCGGGGGCAGCGCCCGGCCCATCAGGCCGCGGCTACGTTGGCGGCGCTCTCGAGATACTTTGCCTCGACGTAGCGTATGAAGGAAGTGGCCGACAGCGGCTTGCCCGTGGCGCTCTTCAGCAGCTCCTGCGCCGGGACCTTCGCCCCGAGGCCATGCACCTGCGTGCGCAGCCAGCCGAGCAGGCCCGAGAACTCTCCGCCCGCGAGCTGCTCGTCGAGCCCCGGGACGTCGGCGCGCAGACTCTCGTAGAGCTGCGCGGCGATCACGGCACCGAGGGCATAGGACGGGAAGTAGCCGAAGGAGCCGACCGCCCAGTGGATGTCCTGCAGGCAGCCCTCCACGTCGCTCGCCGGCCGGATCGACAGGCGCTGCTCCATGCCCGCGTTCCAGGCTTCGGGGAGGTCACGTACCGCCAGCTCGCCGGCGAGCAGCTGCTTCTCGAGCTCGTAGCGCAGC
>JASHTN010000083.1 GCA_030040525.1 Gammaproteobacteria bacterium
GCGGCGCTCGACGCCGAGCTCGCGCGCATCGAGCTCGCCGGCGCACGTGCCGTCGCGATCGAGACCAGGGGGCTCACCGTCCTCGACCTCTCGGGTGCCCTGGCGCTGCGGCGCTTTCTCGCACGGGCGCGCGCCCAGGGAGTTGCGGTGAGCTTCACCGGGCCCGCGCCGCCGCAGCTCGCGCTGCTCGATGCGACGCTCAAGGACGGTGGCGGCGGCTCCGCGGAGCAGGCCCACACACCCTCGCCGGCCGCCGGGCCCGCGCCGCCCGGCGGAGGTGCGGTCGAGGAGGCGGTCGAGGAGGCGGTCGAGGAGGCCGACCGCCTGCTCGCCTTCATCGGCCGCGAGGTGGTGCACGCCGGCCGCGACCTGGCTGGGGGGCTCGCGTTTCTCGGCCACACCCTCGTCACTTTCGGCGCCTGCCTCGCCAGCCCGAAGCGCCTGCGGCCGATCTCACTGGCCCGCCACGTGTATGACACGGGCATCACCGCCATGCCGATCGTGGCGCTGATCGCCTTCATGATCAGCGTGATCATCGCCTACATGAGCGCGCAGCAGCTCGAAGGCCT
Organism: Gammaproteobacteria bacterium; assembly: GCA_030040525.1. Lineage (GTDB taxonomy): Bacteria > Pseudomonadota > Gammaproteobacteria > Steroidobacterales > Steroidobacteraceae > 13-2-20CM-66-19. The sequence continues at coordinate 570 of JASHTN010000083.1, forward strand.
CGGCGTCGACATCTATGTCGTCGATCTGGTGACGATCGGCGTGCTGCGTGAGCTCGGGGTGCTGCTCACCTCGATCATCGTGGCCGGACGCTCCGGCAGCGCCTTCGCCGCCGAGCTCGGCTCCATGAAGCTCAACGAGGAGGTCGACGCCCTGATTGCGACCGGTGTCAGTCCGTTCGAGGTGCTGGTGCTGCCGCGGATCCTCGGACTGATGATCGCGCTGCCGCTGCTGACGATCGTCGCCGACCTGATCGGCCTTGCGGGCGGCGCGCTGCTCTGCCGCTACCTGCTCGACATGCCGCTCACCCAGTACGTGACCCGCGCCAGTCTCGCGATCTCACCCACCACCTACTGGGTGGGCCTGCTGAAGGCGCCGGTGTTCGCGATGCTCATCGCGGCGACCGGCTGCTACCGCGGTCTGCAGGTGCGCGGCTCGGCGCGCGAGCTCGGTCGCCTGGTCACGGTCGCCGTGGTGCAGGCGATCTTCTTCGTGATCATGGCGGACGCGCTGTTCGCGGTGCTGTTCATGAAGCTGAACATCTGATGGCGCTCGCAGTGACAGCGAGGCTCGCCGCGACGCCTGCGGACTCACCCGTGGTGGAGGTCAGCGGCCTGGTGACGCGCTTCGGTGCGCAGCTGGTGCACGACGGACTCGATCTGGCGGTATACCCCGACGAGGTGTTCGGCATCATCGGCGGCTCGGGCTCGGGCAAATCGGTGCTGCTGCGCACGATCCTCGGCCTGCAGCGCCCGGTAGCCGGGGTGGTGCGCATCGGCGGTACCGACATCACCCGCATGAGCGAGACCGAGCTGCGCCGTGTCAAGGCGGGCTATGGCGTCGAGTTCCAGCAGGGCGCGCTGTACTCCGGCCTCACCGTGCTGCAGAACGTGCAGCTGCCCATGATCGAGCATCTCGAGCTCTCCTCCGCCGACCGTGACGAGCTCGCGCTGCTGAAGATCCGCCTGGTGGGGCTGCCGGCCGACGCCGCGGCCAAGTACCCCGCCCAGCTCTCCGGCGGCATGGTGAAGCGCGCGGCGCTGGCGCGTGCGCTGGCGCTCGACCCGGGGCTGCTGTTTCTCGACGAGCCGACATCCGGGCTCGACCCGGTCAGCGCCGCCGCTTTCGACGACCTGGTGCTGTTCCTGCAGCAACAGCTGCGGCTTACCATCGTCATGATCACCCACGATCTGGACAGCATCTTCCGTACCTGCAATCGTGTCGGGGTGATCGTGGACCGGCGCATGGAATCGGACACCCTGGAGCGCATCGTCGAGCACCGGCACCCGTGGATCCAGGCCTATTTTCACGGCGAGCGGGCCCGCGCCCGCCTGGGAGGTGCGCATGGAACGTGAGGCCCACTACGCCGCGGTCGGAGCGTTCGTGCTGATCGTGGCGCTGATCGGCGCGCTGTTCGTCTACTGGTATTCCGACACCCGCGAGCACCGTCATTACGACCGCTACGAGATCTACTTCACCGGCAGCGTCAGCGGCCTGGAACGGGGCGCCGCGGTGCGCTATCTCGGCGTCGGCGTCGGCCGCGTCGCCGAGATGCGCATCGACCCGCGCGACTCGAGCCGTGTCGAGGTGATCGCCGACATCGACGCCACCACGCCGATCTCGCCGCACACGGTCGCGGAGCTGCAGCTGCAGGGGGTCACGGGGCTGCTGTACATCGACCTGTTCGAGGAGCGCAACCCCGAGCAGCTCACCGCTGCCGTTCCCAGCCTCCAGTACCCGGTGATCCGCTCCGCGCCATCGCGTTTCGACGTGTTTCTCGCCAGCCTGCCGACGCTGGTCGCCGCGGCCAGCGACGTGGTGCAGCGCGCCGGCCAGCTGCTCAGCACCAAGAACCTGAATGCCGTGTCCTCCATGGTCGGCAATGCCGACGCCGCGAGCCGCCGGCTGCCACAGACGGTCGCCGACCTGAACGCGCTCATCGGCGAGCTGCGCGCGGCCACCGCGCAGCTCGGGGACGCCGCCCGCAGTGCGCACGCGGTGATCGATGCGAGCGCGCCCGACGTCGAGGGGGCAGCGCAGAAGCTGCACGCGCTCGCCGACCACCTGGCGGACGCTTCCGACCAGCTCGACCGCATGGTGGCGGAGAACCGCCAGGATGTGCGCGGCTTCGTGCACAACGGGCTGCCGGAGATCGAGCGCTTCGCACGCGAGGGGCGCGCCACCGCGCGCGACATCCGCGCGCTCTCGAACAGCCTGCGCGAGAATCCGGCGCAGCTGCTGTATGAGCCGCAGCAGCGCGGCGTGGAGATTCCGCGATGAGCTCAGCCGGCGGCGCCGCCATGGCGCAGCGCGCGCGGCCGTGGCGCGCGGCGTTGCTCGGCGGCGCGCTTGCCGTGAGCGGCTGT
>JASHTN010000084.1 GCA_030040525.1 Gammaproteobacteria bacterium
CTGGCCGCGCACGATGCGCGCGGTCGTCAGCCAGCCGACCGCCGCCACTCCGAGCAGCAGCACCGCGATGCTGCCGCGCCGGAACAGCGTCGTCAGAATGATGACGATGAAGAGGTACGGCAGCGAGTACAGCACGTCGACACAGCGCATCATCCAGGCGTCGGTGCGCCCGCCGGCGTAGCCGGCGATGCTGCCCCAGACGATGCCGACGGCGAGGCTCACGGCGCTCGCGAGCAGGCTGATCACGAGCGAGAGCCGCGCGCCATAGAGCGTGCGCACGAACAGATCGCGCCCCAGGCGGTCGGTGCCCAACCAGTGCGAGGCGGTGACTCCGGGTGCGGCCGCCAGGTGCCGCCAGTCGAGGCTGTCGTAACTCCACGGACTCAGCAGCGGCGCGAGCGCCGCGAGAGCGGCCAGCGTCACGATGACGGCGAGCGCGGCGAGCGCCAGGGGGTTGGCCCTGAGGCGGCGCCGCGCGTCACTCCATAGCCCGCGCCCCGCCCCCGCCGCCGGCTCAGTCATGCCGCACGCCCGGATCGAGCCATCCGTAGAGCAGGTCGGCGAGCAGGTTGCAGAGCAGCGTGAAGACTGCGTACACGATGATCATCCCCAGGACGAGCGGATAGTCGCGGTCGATCGCGCCCTGCACCAGATAGCGCCCCGTGCCCGGCAGGCCGAACACGGTCTCGACCACCAGCGAGCCCGTGACCACGAAAGCCACCGCGGGCCCGAGGTAGCTCACCACCGGCAGCAGCGCCGGAGGCAGCGCGTGCCGCAACAGCACGCGCGCGGCACCCAAGCCCCGGGCGCGCGCGCTGCGCACGTACGGGGCGCGCAGCACCTCGAGGAGGCTGCCGCGCATCAGCCGCGCGAGGTACGCGGCCATCGGCAACGCCAGTGTCAGCACCGGCAGCACCAGATAGCGCGGCTCGCCCGCCTCCCAGCCTGCCACCGGCAGCCAGCGCAGATACAGTCCGAACACCAGCGCGAGCAACGGTCCGGTCACGAAGCTCGGCAACGCGATCGCCAGCACCGCGAGCGTGGTCAGGCCGTGATCGATGCCCGTGCCGCGCCACAGCGCCGCCAGCACGCCGGCGCTGAGACCGAGCAGCACCGCGAGCAGCACCGCGGCGACTCCCAGGGTGGCTGACAGCGGCAGTCCCGCCGCGATCAGCTCGCTGACCGTGAAATCGCGCTGCCGCAGCGAGGGGCCGAAGTCGCCATGGGCGAGATCGCGCAGATAGCGCAGATACTGCAGCGGCAACGGCTGATCGAGCCCGTAGGCCCGCTCGAGATTGGCACGCACCGGCGGCGGCAGCGCCTGCTCCGCGTCGAACGGTCCGCCGGGGGCGAGCCGCATGACGGCGAACGAGGCGGTGATGATGACGAGCAGGGTGGGAAGGATTCCGAGCAGACGCCTGAGCGCGTAACCCAGCATGCTTCGGACTTTAGGGAGTGGGCGCGCAATCCGTCAACGGCGCGGCGTCTCCCGTCAACACCCGGTGAGGCGCCCGGCTATACTGCCTGGCCATGAAGCGCATCCTGGTCGGCATCAAGCGCGTCGTGGACTACAACGTGCGCATCCGGGTCAAGCCCGACGGCAGCGGCGTCGCCATCGACGGCGTGAAGATGAGCATCAACCCCTTCGACGAGATCGCGCTCGAAGAGGCGCTGCGCATCAGGGAGCGCGGCGGCGCGGACGAGGTGCTGGCTGCCAGCGTCGGCCCCGCCGACTGTCAGCAGCAGCTGCGCACGGCGCTCGCGATGGGCGCGGACCGTGCGCTGCACGTGCAGGCTGATGGCGTGCTCGAGCCGCTGGTGGTGGCGCGCGCGCTGCTGAAGCTGGTCGAGCGCGAGCAGCCGCTGCTGGTGATCCTCGGCAAGCAGGCGATCGACGACGACAACGGCCAGACCGGGCAGCTGCTGGCGGCGTTGTGGAACCGCCCGCAGGCCACCTACGCCTCGAAGCTCGAGCTCGCGGACGGCAGCGCGCGGGTCACCCGCGAGGTGGACGCGGGACTCGAGACGCTGGAGGTCGACCTGCCGGCGGTCGTCACGACCGACCTGCGCCTGAATGAGCCGCGCTACGTGAAGCTGCCGGACATCATGAAGGCGAAGAAAAAGCCGCTCGACACTCTTGGCCTGGAGGCACTCGGCGTGAGTCCGCGCCAGCAGCTGAGGCTGGTGAGGTTCGAGCCGCCGCCGCAGCGCCAGAAAGGCATCCGCGTCAAGGACGCCGCCGAGCTGGTCGCTGCGCTGAAGAAGAAGGGCCTGCTGTGAGCGCCAGGATCCTCGTGGTCGCCGAGCACGACGGCACCCGGCTCAATCCGAGCACCGCCAAGTGCGTGAGCTGCGCGGGCACGCTCGCGGGCGCCGAGATCGTGGTGGCCGTGTGCGCCGCGGATGCGGCCGCGGTCGCGGCACAGGCGGCGCAGCTCGCCGGCGTGAGCCGGGTGCTGACCGTCGAGAACCCCGCCAACCGCCATGCGCTGGCGGCGGTGCTGGCGCCGCAGGTGGTGGCGCTGGCCGCTCCCTTCAGCCACGTGCTCGGCCCGTCGACCACCTTCGGCAAGGACCTGATGGCCCGTGTCGCCGGTCTCCTCGATGCGCCGCAGGTGAGCGACATCATGGCCATCGAGAGCGCGCAGCGCTTCCGGCGGCCGATCTATGCCGGCAACGCGATCCTCACCGTGGAACTCGCCGGCGGCGGCAAGGTGGTCGGTACGGTGCGCGCGGCCTCCTTCGAGGCCGCCGCCACGGGCGGCTCGGCTCCGATCGAGAAGGTCGCGTTGCACCTCGAGCTCCCGACGCACACGCGATTCGTCTCGGTCTCCGCAGCCAAGACCGACCGCCCGGACCTGCAGACCGCAAGGCGGGTCATCTCCGGCGGGCGCGCGCTCGGCAGCGCCGACGGGTTCAAGATCCTCTACAGCCTGGCGGACAAGATCGGCGCTGCAGTCGGTGCCTCCCGCGCGGCGGTCGATGCCGGCTATGCGCCGAACGAGATGCAGGTCGGACAGACCGGCAAGATCATCGCTCCTGAGCTCTACGTGGCGGTGGGAATCTCCGGGGCCATCCAGCACCTGACCGGCATCAAGGACGCCCGCACCATCGTCGCCATCAACAAGGACGGCGAGGCGCCGATCTTCGAGGTGGCGGACTTCGGGCTGGTGGGCGATCTGTTCCAGATCATCCCGGAGATCGAAAAGCTGGTGGGCTGAAACAGCCCGGGCCCAAACCGGCCCGCTACCGGGCCGGCTACAACTGCCCGAGAACGTGCTCGGCGGCTGATAGCTTGAATTGGCCCGGCGCCTCGACGTCCACCTGGGTCGCGACGCCGTCCTTGACGATGATCGCGAAGCGCTGCCCGCGGGTGCCCATGCCGAAGCCGCGCGCGTCGAGCTCGAGCCCGAGCGCCCGGGCGTAGTCGCCGTTGCCGTCGGCCAGCATCAGGATCTTGTCGCCGACTCCCGAAGCCTTGCCCCAGGCGTTCATGACGAACACGTCGTTGACCGCCATGCAGGCGATGGTGTCGACGCCCTTGGCGAGGATCTGATCGGCGAGCTGCACGAAACCCGGCAGGTGCTTCGCATCGCAGGTCGGAGTGAAGGCGCCCGGAACCGAGAACAGCACGACGCGCTTGCCCTTGAAAAGCTCGTCCGTCGTCAGCTCCTTGGGGCCGTCCTTGGTCATGCGCCTGAACTTGCCCGCCGGCATGCGCTCGCCTGCCTTGATCGCCATGCTGCGCGCTCCTTCGTTACGCGTGCCGGTGCGTGCCGTTGTGCCGGCGCGGGCTGGCGGCCGCCGTGTTGGCCGTGCCCTGGTGGGCGTGCAGGATCCAAAGGTCCGCGAGGCGCTCGAGCACCGGGTCGCCCTTGACCGCCTTGAACGCCTTGACGGCATCGTCCTTGCGGCCGGCCTTGAGCTCCGCGATGCCGAGATCGAGCTGCACCTCCGGCACATTCGTCAGCCCGCCCTTGGCGAGGCCCTTGGAGAACTCGTCCGCGGCCTTGTCGTACTGCCCGTAGCCGAGGTAGGCCTTGCCGACACCGACGTTCTTGGCACCGCTCTTGGCGGCATCCGCATCCCGCTCCGCCTTCGGGAGCGACGCCTGGTCGGTGGTTGCCTGCTGCTTGGCGCGATCAAGGAGGCGCTGGTTCTTGTCCTTGATGCGCTGCTCGGTGAACACGCTCTTGTCGAAGGCCTTCTGCAGCACGCTCACGGCATCGCCCGGCGAGCCCTGGTCGAGGGCGATCTGCGCCATCTCGGTGTAGTCGCCCGGATCCGACAGCACGTCGACCTCGTTCATGAGGCGGTAGGTCTGAAACAGCTGGGCGTCGTTCGAGGAGGTCTGCTGGCGCAGGCCGTAGAGCAGCTGCTTCCAGTAGTCGGGCTTCGGGTAGTAGGTGATGAGGCGCTCCAGCGTGTGGTCCTCGCACCCCTTGTCGTTGAGCTTCTGGCAGGCGCTGTAGATGAGCATCAGCGATTCGTCCTTCGGCGTCTCGCCTGCCTTGATCTGGCCGTCGACCAGCGACTCCTCGAACCTCTCCGTGCCTTTCATGTCGCCCTTGAGGTAATACGACTGGCCGACGATCGTGCGGGTGTCGTTATCGGCAAAGCCGCCCTTGATGGCGCGGTTACCGAAGTCGATGGCCTTGTCGTAGTTCTTGAGCTGGTACTCGATCACCGACAGCCCGCGGATTTTCTGGCTCTCCTCGGAGGGCGTCGTGAAGCCGTCGCCGAGCTCCGGCTCCCAGGTCTTGGCCGCGTCGGCGAGGTCGTTGGTCTTCACATAGGCAAAGCCCAGCATCTCGTTGATGAGGTGCTGATCGTAGGGCTTCTTGCCCGACATCGCGTCGGCTTCCTTGAGCTTGGCGATCGCCTCGGCGTACTTCTTGGCGTTGAGCGCGTCCTGCGCAGCCTTGAGCGGCTTTGCCAGCTCGCGGCTCACCTGCGGCTCCTTCTCCTTCTGCGCTTCCTTCTGCGCGAGCGCCGGTGGTGCGACCGCGGCGACCAGGGTCAGCGCTGCGGCCACGCCCAGCGCCCGTGCGAACAT
>JASHTN010000085.1 GCA_030040525.1 Gammaproteobacteria bacterium
CTCGAGGCGACCGCGGGTTCGGTCATCGCAAAGCCGGAGCGGATTCTCCCCTCGAGCAGCGGTTCGAGCCAGCGCTTGCGCTGCTGCGGCGATCCGTAGCGAGCCAGCACCTCCATGTTGCCCGTGTCGGGCGCCGAACAATTGAACGCTTCCGGACCCAGCGGCGAGCGTCCCATGATTTCGCACAACGGGGCGTATTCGAGATTCGTGAGACCGGCGCCGTACTCGGAGTCCGGCAGGAACAGATTCCACAATCGTGCGGCGCGCGCCTCGCGCTTGAGCTCTTCGACGACCTCGGTCGCGAGCCAGGGGTTGCCGCCGCGGCGGTTCCTGGCCACTTCGTCCTGGAAGCGGCTCTCGGCGGGATAAACGAACCTCTCCATGAACGCGGCGAGCCGTTGCTGCAACTCGCGGACCCTGTCGCTGTGCGAAAAATTCATTGCCAGCCACCCGTCAGGTCACTTCGAACAAGCCCGCCGCTCCCTGGCCGCCGCCAATGCACATCGTCACGACCACGAGCCGCGCGCCGCGCCGCTTGCCTTCGATGAGTGCATGTCCCGTGAGGCGTGCGCCGCTGACGCCATAGGGATGTCCGACTGCAATCGCGCCGCCGTTGACGTTCAGGAGCTCATCCGGAATGCCGAGCCGGTCGCGGCAATACAGCACCTGGCAGGCGAAGGCTTCGTTGAGCTCCCAGAGATCGATATCGCCGACTTTGTAACCGCTACGCTCGAGCAGTCGCGGGACGGCGTAAACCGGACCAACGCCCATTTCGTCGGGTTCGCAACCGGCGACCGCAAATCCGCGAAACAGCCCCAGGGGTTGCAGCCCGCGCCGCTCGGCGAGCTTGCGCTCCATGACGAGGCAGGCGCTGCTGCCGTCGGAGAATTGGCTGGCGTTGCCCGCCGTGATGACGCCGCCCGGGAGTGCCGGGCGGATTCTGGCGACGGCTTCGAGCGTCGTATCGGGCCGGATACCCTCATCGGCATCGATGGTCGTTTCCCGCGTGAGGATCGCGCCCGTCGTCTTGTCGACGACGCCCATGGTGGTCGTCATCGGCACGATCTCGTCCTTGAACTTGCCGGCAGCCTGCGCCGCGGCCGCGCGCAGCTGGCTGCGAACGCCGTACTCGTCCTGCGCCTGCTTCGAGATCTGGTAGCGCCTGGCCACGGTCTCGGCGGTCTGCAGCATCGACCAGTAGAGCGTCGGCTTGTGTTCGAGAATCCAGGGATCGGCCCGCATGTGGGTATTGGCTTCATTCTGCACGCAGGAAATGCTCTCGAGACCGCCGGCGACCAGGACCTGCGCGCCCTCGGTCATGATTCGCTGTGCTGCAAGCGCGATCGACTGCAAGCCCGAGCTGCAGAAGCGGTTGATGCTCAGACCCGCGGTCGTCACGGGCAGCCCGGCGCGCAGTGCGATCGCCCGCGCGATATTGCCGCCCGTGGTGCCTTCGCCGAACGTCGATCCCATGATCACGTCCTCGACTTCGGCGGCTTCGACGCCGGCCCGCGCCACGGCGTGCCGCACGGCATGCGCGCCGAGCGTCGCGCCATAGGTCATATTGAAGGCACCTTTCCAGCTCTTGCCGAGTCCGGTGCGCGCCGTGGAGACGATCACGGCCTCAATCACGTGGCGGATCCTCTGAGTTCACTGAAGGTTTTCCCTTCCCGGGCGAGTCGCGCGAGCAGCGGCGCCGGCGTCCAGAACGCCGCGTCCCCGCCGGGTGCTGCCGCGATGCGACTCAGCGCGCGCGCCACCGTCATCAGACCGACGCTGTCCCCGTAGAACATCGGGCCGCCCCGGTAAGCCGGAAAACCATAACCGTTGAGGTAGACGAGGTCGACGTCCGAGCTGCGCTGGGCGATGCCCTCAGCGACTATTCTGGCGCCTTCGTTGATCAGCGCATAGATGCAGCGCTCGACGATTTCCGCATCCGAGACTGTGCGCGGTACGACGCGCTTCGCTTCGCGGTATCGTTCGATGATCGCAGTCACCGCTGCATCGGGCAGCGCCTCGCGGGCACCGGCCTCGTAGCGGTAGAACCCCGCGCCGGTCTTCTGCCCGAAGCGCCCCGCCTCGCAGAGAATGTCCGCAACATTCGCGAAATCCTCGTTGGGAAATTCCGCCGCGCGACGCTTGCGAATCGCCCAACCGATGTCGAGGCCGGCCAGATCCGCCATGCGGAACGGGCCCATCGCCATCCCGAAATTCTGCAGCGCCGCATCGATCTGCTGCGGCAGCGCGCCGGCGACCAGCAGGTCGTGCGCGGCCATGCCGTAGCGCGCCACCATCCGGTTGCCGATGAAGCCGTCGCAAACGGCCGCTACGACCGCGATCTTGCCGATCGTCTTGGCCAATGCCATCGCCGTGGCGAGGGTGTCGTTCGCGGTTTCCGCTCCGCGCACGACCTCGAGCAGCCGCATGATGTTCGCGGGACTGAAGAAGTGCAGGCCGATGACATCCTGCGGCCGCTGGGTGAATCGGGCGATGACATCGAGATTCAAAGTCGAGGTGTTGGAGGCGAGGATCGCGCCTCGTTTGACGATCGCGTCGAGCCTCTCGAACACCTTCCTTTTGACTTCGAGATCCTCAAACACGGCCTCGACCACCAGGTCCACCTCGCGCAGCGGCTCGTACTGCAGGGTCGGCGTGATCAGCGCCAGGCGCTGCTCGAGGCGCGCCTCGGTCAGCGAGCCCTTGCGCAACGCGCCCTGATAATTGCGGCGGATATTGGCGAGGCCCCGGTCGAGCGCCTCCTGTGTCGTCTCGAGCAGCGTGACCGGCAGTCCCGCATTGATGAAGCTCATCGTGATGCCGCCACCCATCGTGCCTGCGCCGACGACGCCGACCCGATTGATCGGGCGTGTGGCGACGGCAGCGGGCATGCCGTTGATGTGGGAAGCGGCGCGCTCGGCTTGAAAGATGTGGCGCAGCGCCGCCGACTCAGGCGAAGCCATGAGCGTCACGAACAGCTCGCGCTCGCGTCTCAACCCGGCCTCGAAGGGCTCCTTGAGCGCAGCCGTGAGCGCCTCCACGCAGGCCGGCGGCGCCGGGTAGGGGCCGGCGAGCCCCCGGACCGTATTGCGGGCGAACTGCAGGTAGGCCTCGGCGTCCGGCATCGTGATCCTGAGGTCGCGCACGCGCTTCGGGCCGCGCCCTTCGGCGATCAGCGCACGTGCCAGATCGAGCGCCGCCGCGCGCAGATCCCCGGCAGTCATCGCATCGAACAGCGCCGTGCCGCGCAGCTCCCCGGCGCGCACCGGATTGCCGGACACGATCATGTTCAGCGCCCGCTCGAATCCGACCACGCGCGGCAGCCTTTGACTGCCCCCGGCCCCGGGCAGGAGCCCGAGTTTCACCTCCGGAAGCGCGAGCTGCGCCTCCAAGGTCGCGATGCGGTAGTGACAGGCGAGTGCGAGCTCAAGCCCCCCGCCCATGCACACGCCGTCGATGGCCGCGATCACCGGCTTGCTGCAGTCCTCGACCGCGCGCAGCACGCTGTGGAGGTTCGGGGCGGCGAGTGACTTCGGCGTGCCGAACTCCCGGATGTCGGCCCCGCCGGAGAAGCCCTTACCCGAGCCGATGAGGACGACGGCCTGCACGGCTGGATCGTCCTCGGCGCGCGCCAGGGCGTCCACGATCGCGCGGCGCAGCTCGTGGCCGAGGCTGTTGACCGGGGGATTATCCAGGCGCAGAACGGCCACTGCGCCGCTGACTTCGAAGTCGAGGTTACTCATACGGCGAGGCGTATCTCTGCCGAGCTGCCCGATGAGTCATGTCCGACTCGGCGGGCAGCTCCCCCTAGAACTTCACCCGTATCGTGGCGCCGAAGGTGCGCGGATCGCCCACGAACGCATCGATCTGATTATTGAAGCCCGGCACGGCAAGGCCCTGGAACGGCGCATCGAAGGCGACCTGGAAGTAGCCCTTGTCGGCGAGGTTCTGGCCCCAGAGCTCAAGGGCCCACCTGCCGTCGGGTGCTTCGATGTCGATGCGCGCGTTCAGCAGTCCATAGGCGCCTTGAATCTTATGCGGGTCCAGATCGGAGCCCGTGTTGTAGGAGGAGTCGTACTTCTCATCGGCCGTGATGCGCAACGCCAGTGATGACGAGAGCGGCACCTGATACGCCGCCGAGACCACCCCCGACCACAGGGGCGAGAACGACAGGCGGTTGTTCAGGCGGTTCGTGGCAAACAGATACAGCGCGTCCCCGAAGCTCGTGATCAGTGTGTCTGCGTAGACCACGCCGCCCGACATGCTCAGTCCGGACACGGGCGTGAGCCAGTCGAGGTGCAGTTCGGCGCCCTTGGAGTTCACGTCCGGAAGCGAGCTGACGACGAACACAATGCCGGTAAAGGTGTTCAGCTGGAAATCGTGATATTGCTGCTCAAACACGTCGGCATTGAGGCGCACGGTTTTCTGGGCGAGCTCGCTCTTCACGCCGATCTCGAAGGAGTTGACCGTCTCCCGTGGGAACTCGGTATCGAGGACCGGCGCCAGGGGATCGGCGGCGGCCGGATTGGTCACCCGCGCCAGATTGAAGCCGCCCGCCTTCGTGCCATTGCCCCAGGAGGCATAGCCCATCACTTCGTCCGTGAAGTCGTAGGCCAGTTTGACCGTGGCGTTGAGGTTGTTCTCGCTCAAGGACTGAGCGTGCGTGACCCCGGCGAAGAACGGGTTGAACGGCGTCGCGCAACCGTACCCGAGCAACAGCGCCTGACTGTAGGGCAGCGCGGCTGACGGCGGGGGCGCCGCCAGCAGCTGAGCGCAGGCCGAACCGCCGTCGGGGCTGTTGTAGTCGGCCGTCTCGTCCTTCAATTCACGCGTGTAACGCAGACCCGCCGTGAGATTCAGATGCTCGAGCAGCGTATAGGTCTCGTTGGTGAAGAAGGCGTAGCTCTTCTCGGTCTGATAGTAGGAGTCCGCCTGCCCGGAAACGCCGGGGATGAACGTCCCGCCGGGCGGCTTGCCGGTCAGCTCCGGCAGCAACAGGAAATTCGGCGGGCTGACACCCGCGGCCGCCGACGCCGTCGCACCCAGATACAGGTCGAATTGATTGTCGGCGAGAATCGTCGAGGTGTTGCTCAGCAGCTCCTTGTCGGCGAAGGCGCCGAGCAGCCAGTTCAGTCGGTCGGTTTTGCCCGCGAGCCGCAGCTCCTCGCTGATCTGCTTGAAGTCCGTCACGTTGCCGTTGGCCGGCTCCTGCACCAGGGCAGCGTCGGAGTAATCCGGATCGTTGCCCGCGGCGATGGTGTTGTCCCGCCACGCGCTGATCGAGGTCAGCTGGGCGGCGCCCAGATTCCAGTCGAGCTGAGCGGAAAATCCGCGGTCCCAGATCTGCTGTTGGATCGGGTAGTTCGCAAACGACTGTCCGTTGAACGGGTTCGAGGGTGTGGTCGGGAAAGCCACTTGTCCGGCTGTGCCGCCGAGCAGCGGATTGGTCGCGAGCGCGGTGAGGATCCCGGCGAAGGGGCCGGGATACACGGGCGTTGCCTGACAGCAGACCTCATTGCGGCGCGAGAAGTCGCCGATAAACAGCACACTGAGGTCGCTGCCGGGATTGACCAGGTACTGTCCGCGCACCGTGTAGAAGTTGCGGTTGTTGACCGCGTCATCGTTGTTGCCGGTGCCGGTCTCGTCATTGATGAAGCCGTCGCGCTTCTGGAATCCCGCGTAGAGGCGGAAGGCGGAGAAATCGCCCACCGGCCCGGTGATCGACGCCCGGGCCTCGCGATCATCGAAATTCCCGCCCGTGATCTCGGCGGTCGCTCCGAAGGTCATCGAGGGGCGCTTGGTCACAATGTTGATGACGCCGGCATCGTTGTTCTTGCCGAACAGCTCCCCCTGCGGCCCTTCGAGCACCTCGATCCGGTCGATCTCGCCGAGATCGCCGAAACCGACGCCGTTGCGCGGCCGATAGACCCCATCGATCACCACACCCACGGAGGATTCCAGGCCCACGTTGTCACCCACCGTGCCGATGCCGCGGATGCGCGCCGTGGTCGAGTTCTCCGAGGTGGTCGAGGTCACAGTGAGACCCGGGGTGAGCGCGGTCATGTTCTTGATGTCGCTCACGCCGGCGTCCTGCAGCTGCTGCCCGGAGAGCGCGATCACGCTGATCGGCACTTCCTGCAGGTTCTGCTCGCGTTTCTGCGCGGTGACGACCACTTCCGTGAGCTCGGTGCCGCTTGCCGTCGCGTCCGCCGCGCGGGCGACGTTGGCGCCCGGGCCGAACGTGATGGCCAGCGCCAGCACGGACAATATCCCCTTGAAAGGAAGCCGCCTTGAGTTATCTGCTGCCGCGACGCCCCAAATGACGAGCATGGTGTTATCCCCCTGTTCCAAGCGGCGGCCCGCAAGCCCCCGCGCAGCGCGCCTCTGCCACCGCACCGCGGAGACGGTCGCGGTGCCTCCCCGGCAAATTGCCGGGCGAAAGCTTACGGAAAAGCCCTTACCCTGCAGGCACTTCAGGCGCCAAACTGTTAGCCCGAGGCGCCAAAACACCCTGTGGTGAAGCCGCGACAGCAAGGACAGCCTCCCGGACCGAAGTGTCCGCAGATCCCGACCGGTTCCCGGGGGTCGGCCCGCGGGGCGGGGCGGATCGACGTCTCCCGCCTTTGGGGCTAAGCTCCTCTCCGCGCTTCATTTAGTGTTCCCGGCCGGGGGGATTGAAACGGTATGCGGACACTCACCCCGACGCATCAGAACTCGATATTAGTGACGTGGGTGAAGGCCTTCGGGCGCGCACTGGATGCCGCCGGGTGCGATGGTTCCGCGCTACTCGCGGAGGCCGGCTTTGACCTGAGTCATCTCGGCGGACCCGATGCCCGCTGCCCCCTCACCAAGACCGGAAGGCTGTGGCAGGTCGCACTCGGGGCGACCGGGGACGAAGCCTTCGGCGTCAAACTGGCCAGTTACTTCACGCACACCGCGTTCCACGCGCTCGGCTACGGGTTGAGCGCCAGCTCGACCCTCAAGGAGGCCTTCGAACGCGTGCAGCACTACTCGAGCGTGGTGAGCGATGCGGTCGGGTATCGCTTCCACCGCTGTGGGGCGGAGTACCACTTCTACATTGAGCCGCGGACCGAGGTGCCGATCGAGTCGATCGACGCCCTGGTCGGGACGCACCTGCGCATGTGCCGCTCCCTCATCGGGCGCGAGTTTTCACCCCTGTCGATCGAATTGCGGCGACCACGGCCCGCGGTCATCGACGATTTCGAGCGGTTGTGGCGTGCGCCGCTGCGCTTCAATGCCGAGCACAACCGTCTGAGATTCGATGCGGCAAGCATCGAGCGCGTGCTCGACAGCGGCAACCCCGAGCTCGCACGCCTGAGTGATGCCGTCTCGGCGCGTTACCTGGCGCGCATCGAGCGGCACAACGTGGAGGCCCGGGTGCGTACCGTGCTCACGCAGCGCCTGCCGCACGGCGAGCCTACCCAGGAGGAGGTCGCCGAGCTTCTCAACGTCAGCGCGCGCACACTGCAGCGCAAGCTCGGCGACAGCGGCACCACGTTCAGGAAGATCGTCGACGAAACCCGACACGCGGAGGCGCTCGCGCACTTCAGCATGCCGCAAATGAGCGTCAACGAGGTCACGCATCTACTCGGGTTTTCCTGCAGCAGCAGCTTCACGCGCGCGTTCAGGCGCTGGACCGGTTTGTCGCCGTCCGAATGGCGCGCGGGCAGCGGGTCGCGCAGCCTGCATGCGCCTGCGCGGCGCTCCCCCGGATCGGTCAACCAGCACGCCGATCTTCAAAGACGATGACGCCGCGGCCCGGCCGGCCCGCCTGAAGATCGGCGAATGCCTGCGGCGCCTCATCGATCGAATAGGTCCGGGTAATGAGTTCGTCGAGCTTCAGCCGACCGCTGCGATAAAGACCGATGAGCCGCGGAAAATCCAGCTGCGGCCGCGCCGAACCATAATAGCTGCCGGTCAGCGTTTTTCCGCTGATCGCGACGTGTTGCGCATTCAGAACGATCCGGTCGGCGGGCGCGGCAATGCCGACGGTCACGGCCGTCCCGCCGCGGCGCAAGACACCGAAGGCCTGCTCGGAAGTCCGACCGAGTCCCACGCAGTCGAAGGCATAATCGGCGCCACCGTCCGTGAGCTTGTACAGGGCTTTGCCGATCTGCTCCTGTCCGCTCACGTTGAACGTGTGCGTGGCCCCGAAACGCTCGGCCAATTCGAGCTTGGGCGCGCTCGTGTCGACGGCGACGATCATTGCGGCGCCCGCAATTGCGCAGCCCTGGATCGCATTCAGGCCGACTCCGCCGCAACCGAACACCACCGCGACCGAGCCCGCTGCGACGCGCGCGGTGTTGACCGCGGCACCGAAGCCGGTCATGACGCCGCAGGCGATCAGGGCGGCCCGATCGAGCGGCATTTGCCGGTCGATCTTCACGAGGTTGTCGGCGTGCAAGGTCGCATACTCGGCCATGACGCCGCAGCCGCAGAATACGTTGAGCGGCGATCCGGCCGCGTCGAATGTGCGGACGCTGCCGTCGGGCAAGGTGTAGAGCGCTTGCAGGGACTGCACGCACAGATGCGGGCGACCCGTCTGACAGTAGTGGCAGCGGCCGCAGATGCTGACGAATGAACTGACGACGTGATCGCCGATCGCGTAGCGGCTCACGCCCTCGCCCAGGGCGGTCACGATTCCGGCTCCCTCGTGCCCCAACACGAGCGGCAAGGGATAGGCGATCGTACCGTTGGTTGCCGATAAATCACTGTGGCAAATGCCGCACGCGGCAAGCCGGATCATGACCTCGCCGTGGCGCGGCGCCTGCACCTCGATCTGCTCGACCGCTACCGGCAAGCCGAGCTGGCGCGCGACGACGGCTCTTACGCGTTGACTCACGGTGCTGCCATGCCCGATGGCCGGTGACATCGGCATCTGCTCAACCGATCGAGGCGCCACCGTCCACGACGATGTATTGACCGGTCACGTGGCGCGAAGCGTCCGAGGCGAGATAGACCGCCGCACCCTGCAGGTCGGTGTCATTGCCGATGCGCCCGAGTGGGGTTTGCGCAATCACCGACGCCCCGATCTTCTCGAGCAAGCCGCTGGCCATCTTCGAGGGAAAGAAGCCCGGGCAAATCGCATTGACGCGTATGCCGAAGGGTCCCCACTCGGCCGCGAGCGCGCGAACCATGTGCAGCGCCGCGGCTTTCGAGGCGTAGTAGGGCAGCGCTTTCATCTTCGTCCCGATACGCAGCGCAGCGATCGAGGCCACGACGATGATGTTGCCGGCGCGCTGCGGGATGAAACAGCGATTCGCGACCGCCTGACTCAGCACGAACACGCTGGTCGCATTGAGCGTCATGACCTTGTTCCAGGCCTCGAGCGGCAGCTGCTCGGCCGGCGCTCCCCAGGAGGTGCCCGCGTTGTTGACCAGGATGTGGATCGCGCCGAAACGCGCCAGCACCGCGTCGACGAGCGCCGGCGCCTGCGCGGCGTCAGACAGATCATTGGCTACCGTGAGCACGTCGGCGCCGTGCTTCTCGAGATGCACTTTGGCCTCCGCGAGCTCGGCGGGGTTGCGTGCGCTGATCGCGATTTTCGCGCCCATTTCACCGAGTCCGGCCGCAATCTGCAGCCCGAGACCGCGTGAACCGCCGGTTATCAGAGCCACTCTGCCGCCGAGCTCGAACATTTCGCGTACACTCATTCGAGGCAGCCTCTGAAGTTCTTTGGGCCCAGGACCCTGGAATCGAGAGAGCCGAGGCTATCAGCGACGCTGGTCTCGAGCCAATGATCGACGCTCCCGGCGCTTGGAGCTAAGCTGCACGCCGATGCCTGCGTCCACGAATTCCGCTACGGGGGCGGGAACTTCGGACCTCGACGCCGCGGCGCTCAGCGCTTGGCTCGAACAACATGTCGCGGGTTTTCGCGGGCCGATTGCCCTGAGGAAATTCGAGGGTGGGCAGTCGAACCCAACCTACCGGCTCGATGCAGCGAGCGGCAGCTACGTGCTGCGGCGCAAGCCCTTCGGGACTCTGTTGCCGTCGGCGCACGCCGTGGAGCGCGAATATCGCGTCCTGACGGCGCTGCAGCCACTCGGCTTCCCGGTGCCGCGGGTGTTTGCGCTTTGCGAGGACCAGGCGGTGATCGGCTCGGCTTTCTATCTGATGGCCTTGGTCGCGGGCGCGAATTTCACCGACGGCGCGCTTCCCCATTTGAGCAAGGGTGCCCGCACGATCGTTTATCACGGCATGGTCGATACGCTCGCGGCGCTTCATCGGATCGATCCGCCGGCCGTCGGTCTTGCGACATTCGGCCGTCCCGGCAATTTCTTCGAGCGTCAAGTCGCGCGCTGGATCAAGCAATATCGGGCATCCGAGACCGACAGAATCGAGGTGGCCGAGCGACTGATCGTATGGCTGCCCGCGACCTTGCCGCCGCAGACCGGCGTCGCGATCGTGCACGGCGACTATCGGATCGACAATCTCATCATGGCTCGATCCGGCGAGAAAATACTCGCGGTTCTGGATTGGGAGCTTTCGACGCTCGGCGATCCTCTCGCCGACTTCTCGTATTTCCTGATGAATTGGGTCACGCCGGTCGATGGCCGTGCGGGACTGCAGGGCCTCGATCTCGAGCGGCTCGGCATTCCGACGCTCGAGCGGGTGGTTGCGCGATACTGCGAGAAGACTTCGCGAGATGCCATTCAAGGTCTCGACTGGTATTTTGCATTCAACCTGTTTCGTCTCCTGGGGATCGCGCAGGGCATCAAGAAGCGGCTCATGGACGGCAATGCCTCGAGTGTGCGCGCCGGCGAGCTGGCGGGCCGCATTCCGCAGATCGCGGCCCAGGCGTGGCGCTTTGCGGAGCGCGCCGGCGCTTGAGGCTGGAGCGGCACACGCGCCCGCAAAGCGGCGGCGTTGCTCAGGGGATTCTTCTGACGCTACGGAGCGTGCAACACATGAGCACTGTGACTGTCGAGAACGGCGCATTCCGTCCGCCGTTCGCCACGAACGAGCCCGTCCTGAGCTATGCGCCGGGCTCGCCCGAGCGGCAGACGCTCGAGCGGGAGCTCGAGCGCGTGGCGGGCGAAACGATCGACATGCCGCTCGTCATCGCCGGGCGCGAGGTGCGGACCGGCAGGCTGGAGGATGTGCGCATGCCGCACGAGCGCGGCCACGTGCTCGGCAGGGCTCATCTCGCCGGGGAGCAGGAGGTGGCTGCCGCCATCGCCGCCGCGCAGAGCGCATGGCGCGAGTGGTCGCAGCGCAGCGGCGCGGAGCGCGTTGCGGTATTCCTCAAGGCTGCCGAGCTCCTCTCGGGGAGCTGGCGAGCAACGCTGAATGCGGCAACGATGCTCGGACAGTCGAAGACCGTGCGCGAAGCGGAGATCGACTCGGCGGCAGAGCTCATCGACTTTTTCCGCTTCAACGCGGGCTTCGTGCAGCGCATCTATGCCGAGCAGCCGCTCTCGGGCCCCGGCGCGTGGAACCGCCTGGATTATCGCCCCCTCGAGGGATTCATCTACGCCATAACCCCGTTCAACTTCACGGCGATCGCCGGCAACCTTCCCGGCACTCCGGCGCTGCTCGGCAACGCCGTCGTCTGGAAGCCGTCCGCGAGCGCCAGGCTGAGCGCTCATTACCTGATGAAGTTATTCGCGGCGGCCGGCCTGCCGCCGGGGGTGATCAATCTCGTCTACGGCGATGCCAGGGTGGTGAGTCAGGGCTGCCTGTCCAGCCCCGATCTCGCGGGCATCCATTTCACCGGCTCGACGGAGGTCTTCAACGGATTGCTCCACGAGGTCAGCGGAGGTCACTACCGCTCCTATCCTCGGGTCGTAGGCGAGACCGGCGGGAAGAATTTTATCCTGGCGCACGCGAGCGCCGATATCGAGGCGCTGGTGACGGCCGTCGTCCGCGGCGGCTACGAGTACCAGGGACAGAAATGCTCGGCGGCCTCACGGCTCTTCATCCCGCAAAGCCTGTGGCCGCGGGTGCGCGAGCGCCTGGTCGATGAGATCACGGGCATTCGTGTCGGCGACATCCGCGATTTCAGCAACTTCATGGGCGCGGTCATCGACGAGCGCGCCTGGCGCAAGCATGCCGAGGCGATCGCGGCAGCGCGCTCCTCCGACAGCCTGACGCTCGAGGCCGGGGGGCACGCCGACATGAGCCGGGGCTACTTCGTGCATCCCACCTTGCTGCGCACGACGGATCCGGGCGTTCGTCACATGACCGAGGAGCTTTTCGGACCGATCGTCTGCGCGTACGTCTACCCGGACTCAGACTACGCCGAGACCATCGGCCATATCGATGCCGCCAGCCCGTACGGACTCACCGGCTCGGTGTTCGCTGCCGATCGCGCCGCCATTGCGCTCGCCTCGAACGGTCTGCGGTACGCGGCCGGAAACTTCTATATCAACGACAAGCCGACCGGAGCCGTCGTCGGCCAGCAACCCTTCGGCGGGGCGCGTGCGTCCGGCACCAATGACAAGGCAGGCTCGGTGTGGAATCTCATGCGCTGGATCTCGCCGCGGTCGATCAAGGAGAGCTTCGACCCGCCGCGGGATTATCGCTATCCGTTCATGGCGTGAATGCCCCAGTCGACTCGATAATCTCGCAGAACTTCTTCAGGTCGATGTTGCCTCCGGAGACCACGGCGACGATCGGGCCGGAGCCCGCCTTGCCGGTGAGGGCGGCCGCGAGCGCCAGGGCGCCTGCACCTTCCGCAATCACCCGCGTCTTCTCCGCCAGCATCCGCATGGCCTGTTTCGTCTGCTCGAGGCTGACCACGATCGACCCGTCGACGATCTCCCTCATCCGCTCCCACATGCGCGGGAAGACACTCTTGCCCCCGGCCCCGTCGACGAAGGAGGGCGCCCAGCCCGGAAAAACCTGTGGCGAGCCTTCGGCAAACGAGCGCGCGGCCGGGGCGGCGGTTTCGGGCTCGGCACCGAAGACCTTGATCCTTGGATTCCTCGCCTTGATGGCGCTCGCAATGCCCGTAACGAGGCCACCGCCGCCGATGGCTGCAATCACGGCGACGCTCTCAGGAGCGTCCTCCAGAATCTCGAGCCCCATGGTCGCATGGCCCGCGATGAAGTTGTGATTGTCGAACGGGTGCACGAAGGTCCCATCCATCCCGGGGAAGGCGCGCTCCTCGAGCGCCGTCCAGGCCACCTCGTACGGGACCGGAACGAGTCTGGCGCCGAGCGCTCTCATGCGCTCGATCTTGGCGGCGGGGGCGGTCTCGATCACGACCACCGAGCAGGGGACGCCGGCCTGCCGGGCGGCAAAGGCGACGCCCTGACCGGCGTTCCCTGCGCTGATGGTCCACACCCCCCGCTGGCGGGCGGCTTCGGTCAGCATGGCCACGGCATTCACGGCACCGCGCAGCTTGTAGGAATTGGTCGGCTGCAGGTTCTCGAGCTTGAGCCGGATGTCAGGCCGCCCCGCCCCGAGCTCGAGGCGCAGCAGCGGGGTGCGCACCGCAGTCCGCGCAATCCTGGCGCGGGCGGCCTCGATCTCCTCGAGACTGATGGGCCGGACGGGTTCCGGGGACGTAGACATCTTGTTGCCCGCTTGGATGATCGTGCCGCGGACATGATAACCGCCGCGGCCGAGACCTGAGCACGTGGACGCTGGGGGGACTGCGCAATGTTCGCGCGCGAGAGCCGGTCTCCCGGAGTGGGGCCGCAACCCCGATGACAGGAGCCCTACGCCCATGCGCTCAATGCCCTCAAGCCGCCGCCGCACTCTGCCCTTCGTGCTGCTTTGCGCACTGCTGCTCCTCTTTGCTGTCCAGGCGGCGAGCGCGCAGCAGACCCGCGCCGTGCCGCAGGCGACCCTCGCGGCGTTGCTTGCCGCCCCGCTCGCCACGCCGCCCGCGGGGAGCGAGCACGCGGACGTGACGGTCCTGGACTATTTCGATTACAACTGCCCGGTCTGCCGCGAGCTCGACCCGCAGCTGCGCAGGCTTCTCGCAGCCGACCCGAAGGTGCGCCTGGTGCGCAAGGACTGGGCCATCCTCGGGGAGGGCTCGGTGTACGCGGCGTACGCGTCCTTCGCCGCCGGGCGCGAGGGCCGGTACCGGGCCGCGCATGAGGCCCTCATGACCTCGGCAAAGGATCTGGATACCCGGACGGACGTGCTCGGGGTGCTCAAGGCGGCGGGCTTCGACACGGCGAAGATCGATGCGGACGTGAGGCGCCATGAGAAGGAATACGCCGAAGTGCTGGCCCGCAACGCGCGCGAAGCGACCGGGTTAGGCTTCCGGGGCACGCCGGGGATCGTCGTCGGCGATCGGCTGGTGCCGGGCGGTGTGGATTACAACGGGCTCAAGCGGCTGGTTGCGCGGGCTCGATCGCAGGAGAGACCGTGACTGACATGCAGAGCCCGGCCCGCGGGCTCGTGCGTATGGCCTGCAGCGGCTCGGTGGCCGCGACCGCGGATCGCCTCGAGTCGCTGCTCCGCGTCCGCGGGATTCTCATCTTTGCGCGCATCGATTTCAGCGGCGATGCGGCCAGGGCCGGCCTCTCGATGAGGCCTGAGCAGCTTCTGGTGTTCGGCAATCCGAAGGGCGGTACGCCGCTGATGGTCGCGCAGCCCACCACCGGAATCGACCTGCCGTTCAAGGTCCTGTTCTGGGAGGACGCTGAGGGAAAGAGCTGGCTCGCTTACAACACCCCCGAGTACCTCGTGCAGCGCCACGGTCTCGAGGCCGCCCTGGCCGGGAATCTCGCCGCGCTCGTACCGCTCATCGGACAGGCGGCGCGCGGCTAGAGCACATTCGTGAAGAGCGTTCGTCTGCGTTTCTCAGAAAGAGCGCGAGCGTGATCAACGTTCGCCTCCGTTTCTCAAAGCGTCCGCTGCCGTTTCTCAAGAAGTGTCAGGTTATTTATTGAGTACTCGATAATTGCGGCGCCTGCCCAAGGTCGCCGGTTTGCGACGCTTACACTCGCCCATGTTCCCGCAGTCGTCTCCCGATCCTCTGCGGCAACCCTCAAAAACCCTGCCGGTCAGGGCCAAGACTGGCAGGCAGGGTCTTTTTTGAGCTGCCGGCAGGCTCGGGCGCCGCGATGGAGCGCACGAAGCGTGGCCGAGACCCTTCGATTACGCAGCCTGCAGCAGCCGTCCCACATCGAGAGGCTGCTGGAGAATCTGATCTCGCACTCCGAGCTGGTGCCGCCCGGGGCCTATCCTGTTCGCGACCTGAAGTCCGTACCGCGGGAGCTGCGCGGCACTGCGATTCAGGCGATGGAGCAGGGGCGGGTGTGGTCGTGCTGGGAGCACACCTCTCACAACTGGATGTTCGTCGGCGAGATGTCGTTGGCGCTGTCGCGCGAGCGGGGACGGCCGGTGCTGAAAGTGGATGTGCTCGACGACAGGGGCTTCAGGGACTCCGGGCTCTGGATGGCCGATCGGGACGGCAAGTGGTCCCGGTGCGGGGACTGAGTGCGCCTTGCAGCTCGCGCGAGCGGTCACGGATTGTCCTGAGGCCCGCTGGCGGAGGCCGTCGCGATAGGGCCGTCTGACACGAGCTTGCTCCCGGGGGCTCGGCCGTCGGATACAATCCGGCGACAATCCAGCGAGGCAGGCATGCCCGATCTCATTGCGGCCAGCGCCTTCTTTCTCCTCATCCACTTCGGCGTGTCGGGTACCCGGCTCAGGGACGCTCTGACGGCGCGTCTCGGCACGGGCCCCTATCGCGGAGCGTTTGCGCTCGCATCGCTCCTCGGACTCGCCTGGATGATCTACGCATACCGCCGTGCGCCCAGCGTGCCGTTGTGGGGGCTGCTGCTCGGGTTCCGGGCGGCGGCGTACGTGCTGGTGTGCATCGCGTTTCTCTTCGTGGTCATCGGGCTGGCGACGCCGAGTCCGACGCAGGTCGGCACGGAAGGCAGGCTCCGGCAGGGCGCCGATGTTGTGAAGGGGATCGTACGCATCACGCGGCATCCGTTCCTCTGGGGCGTCGCGCTCTGGGCCCTGGCCCATCTCATCGTCAACGGTGATCTGGCGTCGTTGATTCTGTTCGGTTCGCTGCTCGTGCTGGCCGTGGGTGGAACGTTCTCGATCGATGCGAAGCGCCGGCGTCTGTTCGGTGCCGAGTGGGCGCAGTTTGCGGCCGTGACTTCCGGGGTTCCGTTTGCCGCGATCGCTGCGGGAAGGAACCGGCTTGGCGCTGCGCTGGCCGAGATCGGGCTCTGGCGGCCCCTGGCCGCGATCGTCATCTACGCCGTAGCATTTTATCTGCACGGACGATGGGGACCGCCCCTCACTTGAGCGGCATGACCGGCGTGAGGAAAGATCACGACCACGAGGGTCAGGAGCACCCGCTCGAGTGGCCGGAGATGCTGCGCATCGCGCTCGTCGCCGGGGCGGCGGCGGCGGTGTGGTGGCGCCTGTGGGAGCCGCTGCACGCGGTGAGCGTGATCGGCGTCGCGGGACTTCTCGTCGGCGGCTGGCCGATCTTCGCCGAGGCGCTCGAGAACCTGCTCGCGAAGCGCATGACGATGGAGCTGTCGATGTCGATCGCCATCGTCGCGGCCGCTGCGATCTCGGAATTCTTCACGGCGCTGGTCATCACTCTCTTCGTGCTGGTTGCGGAGGTGCTCGAGGGAATGACGGTGGCGCGCGGCCGGCGCGCGATCCGCGATCTGCTCGATTTCCTGCCGCGCGCGGTGTCGGTGCGGCGCGCCGGGACCGTCGCCCGGGTCGATGCCGCGACGCTCGAGATCGGCGATGCGGTGCTCGTGAACCCCGGCGGGCGCATTCCGGTCGACGGCACGGTGATCGCCGGCCACTCATTCGTCGATCAGGCGCGCATCACGGGCGAGTCGCTGCCCATCGAGAAGACCGCGGGCGCGGCGGTGTTCGCCGGCTCGATCAACCAGTCGGGCGCGCTCGAGATCCGCGCCGAGCGCATCGGGCGCGATACCAGCTACGGCAAGATCATCGAGGCGGTGGAGCAGGCGGAGCGCTCGCGCGCACCGGTGCAGCGTCTCGCCGACCGGCTGGCGGGCTATCTGGTCTATTTCGCACTCGCCGCCGCCGCGCTCACCTATCTTCTGACCCGCGACATCCGCTCGACCATCTCGGTGGTGATCGTGGCGGGCGCCTGCGGGATTGCGGCCGGGACGCCGCTCGCGATCCTGGGCGCCATCGGCCGTGCCGCGCGCGCCGGGGCCATCGTCAAGGGCGGCCTCTACCTCGAGCAGCTGGGACGCGCCGACACGATCGTGCTGGACAAGACCGGCACGCTCACCTGCGGGCAGCCGCAGCTGCGCGAGCTGCTGCCCGCGGCCGGCGCCGACGCCGCCGCGCTGCTCGACGCTGCGGCCTCGGCGGAGCTACGCTCGGAGCACCCGCTCGGGGTGACGATCGTCGCGTACGCGCGTGGCCGTGGCCGCCTGCTCAGGGAGCCCGAGCGCTTCAGCTACACCCCGGGCCTCGGGATCGACGCGGTGGTCGCAGGCGCGCCCGTGTTGGTCGGGAACCGGGCGTTGATGCACGCGCACGGCGTTGCGGTACCGGAGGCGCTGCTTGCGGCGCATCCGGAGAGCACCAAGGTGTTTGTCGCGCGCTCGGGCCGGCTTCTTGGCGTGATCGTGATCGCCGATGCGGTGCGGCCGGAGGCGGCCGCGGCGATCGGCGCGATGCACGGCATGGGCTTTAAGACCGTGCTTCTGACCGGCGACGCGCGCGCGGTCGCGGACGCGGTGGGCCGGGAGCTCGGCATCTCGGAGGTCGCAGCCGAGCTGCTGCCCGAGGACAAGCAGGAGCGGGTGAAGCGGCTGGTGGCGCAGGGACGCACGCTCGCGATGGTGGGCGACGGCATCAACGATGCGCCGGCACTGGTCGCCGCCCACGTGGGCGTGGCGATGGGCTCCGGGACCGATGTCGCGCGCGAGAGCGCCGATGTGGTCCTGCTCGGCAACGATCTCGCCAGGTTCGCCGACACGCTTGCCATTGCGCGGCGCACGCGCGGCATCATCTGGGCGAACTTCGCCGGCACGATCGGCGTGGACGCGGTCGGCATCGCGCTGGCGGCGGTGGGCCTCCTCAATCCGCTGCTCGCCGCTTTCATTCACGTCGCATCCGAGCTCACCTTCATCCTGAATTCGGCGCGGCTGCTGCCGTCGCGGGCGCGCGCGGCGGCAGCTCCCGCTGCGAGCACATCGGACGCGAACCGGGCGGCGGCGGCGGCGCAATCGTGAACGACTCGGTCAAACGGCCGTGGCGCGAGCTGGCAGCGGACTGGCGGGTGTGGATCCTCGTGGCGCTCGCATTCGTGGTCGGGACGATCGCCTGGCTGCTCGGCTATGACTGACTTTCGCCCGCGCGTCATCCGATGCCCTCTATGATCCGCATGTCGCGCTCCGCACCGTTGCCGAGCGCGTGCAGCGCCTGCTGATACGCAGGGCTCTCGTGCGCGGCGATGGCCTGTGCGACGCTGGCAAACTCGATGACGACCGTGCGCTCATTCGCGCCACTCTCGTAGACGCGAGCGGGCAAGCCGCGCGCCAGGAAGCGGCCGCCTCCCGCCTGAATTGCCGGACCGGCCAGGGTGGCGTACGCGGTCAGAGCCTTCGGGTCACGGACCGAGCGGTAGACGGTTATCCAGTAGGCTTTGGCCATGGTTGGTCACCGCGGGTGTAGGCAACGCACGGGGATCGTCGCAAAGGGTCGGGAGCCGGTGCAACCCGGTATACTCCGAGGCCGATGAACGACGCAGCGTCGGGGGTTGCCACCGAGCGCAACGAGCTCAGCCGCTCGCTGCGGCCGCGGCACGTCTCGATGATCACCATCGGCGGCATCATCGGCGCGGGGCTGTTCGTCGGCAGCAGCGTGGCGATCGCGGCCGCCGGGCCTGCCATCATCATCAGCTACGCGCTCACCGGGGTGCTGGTGCTGCTCATCATGCGTGCGCTCGGCGAAATGGCGGTGGAGATGCCCGAGGTGCGCTCGTTCACGGAGTTCACGCGCGCGGCGTGCGGCAACTGGGCCGGCTTCTCGGTCGGCTGGCTCTACTGGTACTTCTGGGCGGTGGTGATTCCGGTCGAGGCGATCGCCGGAGCGACCATCATCCGGGGCTGGCTGCCGGTGCTGCCGACATGGCTGATCGGGGTCGCGCTGATGGCGTGCATGACGGGCGTCAATCTCATGTCCGCGCGCGCCTACGGCGAGTTTGAGTTCTGGTTCTCATCCATCAAGGTGGCGGCGATCATCTGCTTCATCGTCGTGGTCGGTGCCTATGCCTGCGGCTATCGCTCGCCGACCGGCCCGACGTTCTCGAATCTCGTGGCCTACGGCGGGTTTGCGCCGCGCGGCGCGTTTGCAGTGCTGGCCTCCGTGACGACCGTCATCTGGTCGATGATGGGCGCCGAAGTGGTGACGATCGCAGCGGCGGAGTCGCCCGAGCCGGCGCGGGCGGTGGCACGCATGACCTCGACCATCATCAGCCGCATCGTGCTCTTCTATATCGGCTCGGTGTTCGTGATCGTCTGCGCGGTGCCCTGGAGCCGCGTCGTGCCGGCGCAGTCGCCGTTCACGCTGGCGCTCGACGTGGTCCACTTTCCGTACGCGAGCGCCGTCATGGCGGCGGTAATCCTCACCGCCGTGCTGTCGTGCCTCAACTCGTCCTTCTATGTGGCCTCCCGCGTGCTGTTCGTGCTGGCGACCCGCGGCGATGCGCCGCGCTGGCTGGTGCGAACCAACCGCCGCCACGTGCCGGCGCGCGCCGTGCTGCTCGCGAGCGTGGTGGGGTTCGCGGGAGTGATCGCCGCGAAGCTGTCGCCGGGCGTGGTGTTCGCGTTCCTGGTGAACGCCTCCGGCGCCATCATCGCGCTGATTTACCTCATGATCGGCGTGTCGCAGGTGCGCTCGCGGCGGGCGCGTGAGCGCGCCGGCGCGCCGGCGCCGCTGCTGCCGATGTGGTGCTTCCCGTGGCTCAGCTACTTCGCGATCGCCGGGATGGCGCTGGTGCTCATTGCCATGGCGCTGACGCCCTCGCACCGCGCCGAGTTCTGGGCCAGCACGGTGTCGATTGCGGTGGCGCTGCTGGCGTTCGTGATCTTTCGGCGGGGCAGGGCGGCGGTCGGCCAGGATAGGGGCGCGACCGGCTAGGGTTGCTACGCCGATGCACCCGAGACCGTCGGGCGCGCGTACAGCGCCATGAGGATCAGTGCCCATCCGCCGAACAACAGGTTGATACCGACCAGCAGGCCAAGTGCCCAGAGCGCGGTGCCAGGCAGGCCGGCGAGGAGCAGCAGGCCGAGCCCCACGTCTATGATGCCGCTCGCCAGCATCCAGCCCCAGCGGCCCGAGAGCGCGGTGCGGTGCTCGAGCGAATAGAGAATCGTGACGATTCCCTCGACGAAGAGAAACGCGATCAGCACTGCAGTGAGCGACACTGTTCCCTGCAGCGGCCAGCCGAGGAGCAGCGCGCCCGCCACGATCCCCACCAGCGCCGAAAGCAGCGACCACCAGAAACCCGGGAGCTGCCGGCCGCGCACGGTCGTGATGAGTCCGATGATCCCGCTGATCAGGAGGATCCAGCCGAAGAACACGGTCGCCGCGACCGAGGCGATGACCGGCGCCATCACGGCGAGGAGTCCGAGAATGACGAGCGCGATGCCCTCGGCGAGAAATAACCCCCAGTGGCGGCGGATCGCGCCCTCGAGCGCGCTGGCGAGACGAGACTCAGAGGATGAGGCTGACATGGCAGGTCGCTCCCTTCTTGTTGCATCGCAGCCGTCGAACGGGCGCCATTATAGGACTCGGCGACTGCCTGGCGTGGCCGGCCGTGGCCAGCCGCGGGGCTCTGCCGGCTGCGGCTCATCGGACCGGCCCGGCTGGCACGGTTGCGGCGTCTTCCGAGCTCTTCCGGGTCTAAGCGGCGCGAGCGATCATGAACAACCCGGCCCAGACGATGACGACGCCGAGGGCGCGTGCGATGCGCGTGCCGGCGGGAGCGAGGCGCTCGAGGGTGATGGCGGCCGTGACGACTGCCATGGCGCGCAGGTCCATGACGCCGATGACGAGCAGGACCGCAGTCAGTCCGGCACAGCAGTAGCAGCAGTGCGCACCCAAGCGCAGGCCGTGCCGCCAGGCAGTGCCGGCATCCGCGGACAGCGTGCCGCGCAGCGGGGAGTGCCGGCAACAGTCGAGGTGATGCGCCTTCCACGCGGTGAACTGCAGCAAGCCGGCGCTAAGGACCACCACGCCGGCGGCGAGTGGCACCGCGCGCGCGAGCACGGATGAGCGCATCTCGAGCGCTGCCAGCGCGACGCCGACGGGGAACGTCGCCATTCCCAACAGGCTCCAGACGAGAAAATACCCGCCGGCGACTAACGCGGTCAGCCGGCCCAGGCGCCGCGCCGGCGCCGCGCCCAGGGCCTCGCGATAGCGCGACAGCATCGGCACGAGCGACGGCAACATCATGGCCAGCATCATCACCATCCACATGCCGAGGAATGAGGCGGCCGCGCCGAGCCAGCTCTCACCCGGCATCGGCATCCAGGCCATCGACATCGTCCAGCCGCCGGGCATCGGCATTGCGCCCATCGCGGACATGGACGCGCAGCAGACGCCGGTGATCGCGGCGCTCACGGCGAAGAGCAGCGCTGCAACGGCAAGCCACTCCGGGCGCGTGCCGCTCGTATGCATGGTCATGGCGTGCTCCTGCTCGCTGTTGGGTCTGAGATTAGGCGGGGAGAGCTTAGAGGCGGGTGGCCGCAGTGGGGAGTTACAAGTATGACGGGATTTCGGTGGACTCACTGATCAACGCGGCGGCGCGGGCGCTCGCGGCGGGCGATCCCCTGGGCGCGCTCAAGCGGGTGGCGTTGCGCGAGGATGCGCCGGCGCTCGCGCTGCGCGGCATTGCCATGGCGCAGCTCGGTGATCTCGTGCGGGCCAAGGCGCTCTTGCGCCGGGCGGCGCGCGCTTTCGGCCCGAGGGAGGCGGTGGCGCGCGCACGGTGCGTGGTGGCGGAAGCGGAGATTGCGCTCGTCTCGCGCGAGCTCGCCTGGTCTGCGAAAGCGCTCGAGTCCGCGCGGCTGACGCTGGAAGAGCACGGCGACGCGGTGAACGCCGCGCATGCGCGCTATCTGGAGATTCGCCGACTCCTTCTTATAGGGCGACTGGAGGAGGCCGAGCGAGCCCTGGGTGAGCTCGATCCCGCCG
>JASHTN010000086.1 GCA_030040525.1 Gammaproteobacteria bacterium
GACCGCTCGCTCGCGCTCGAGCTCGAGCGGCGCGGCTACGACTGGCTTGCCGGCGAGGCGGCCTGACGCCATGGCGAGCCCGCTCACCGCCCGCATCGCCGAGGAGCACGCCGCGCTCGAGCGCGCGCTGCCGGCCCGGTCCCCCGGCGCAGCGCGGCGGCGCGCAGCGATGGCAGCGCTCGCGGCCGGCGGGCTTCCCACCTCGCGCGACGAGAACTGGAGGTACGCGAACCTGCGGCCGCTCGAGCGGCTCAGGTTCGCGCCCGCCGCCGGCGCGATGCTCGACGCCGCGCAGGCTCTGGCGGATGCGGCGCTGCCGCCTGCCCTGCCGGGCTTTGCGCGCTATGTGTTCCTCGACGGCGTGTTCGCGCCGGCGCTCTCCGCAGCCACCCGGACCCCGGCAGCCATCCTCAGCCCGCTCGCCGCTGCCGGCGATGCGGCGGCGGGGGCTGACCGCAGCACCGCCGGCGAGCTCTCTCCGGACGAGCGATTCGCGCTGCTGAATGAGGCCTTTGCCACCGACGGTGCGGCCATCGACGTGCCCGGCAACGCCGCCCCCGGGGAGGCGATCCCGGGCGCGGGCGGCGCCGCCCCTGCCCGACTCGAGCTGGTGTTCGTCTCGGCCTCCGATGCCCAGGCCGGCGCCTCCTACCCGCGTGCCGCAGTGCGCCTGGGAGCCGGAGCCACGCTCGAGCTCATCGAGCGGCACGTGAGCGCCGGCGCGCCGGCGGGATTCATCGCCAGTGCCGTGACGGTCGACGTCGGACGCGGCGCGACGCTCAGGCATTACCGGCTGCAGGAGCTCGCCCCGCGCGCGCTGCTCATCGACACGCTGTCGGCGGTGGTGGCCGAAGCCGGTACCTACCGGCTGCACGGCATCTCGAGCGGCGCGCAGGCGGCGCGCTCGACCTCGCACGTGCGCCTCGCGGGGGCTGAGGCCGCGCTCGCGCTGAGCGTGGTGGCGCTCGGCGACCGCACCCAGGTCGAGGACTGCTACGCACGCGTCGAGCACGCCGCACCCCGGACGCGCACCGCGCAGACGTTTCGCGGCATCGCCGCCGGCCGGGCGCGCGTCGCCTTCAACGGCAAGGTGGTGGTCGCGAATGAGGCCGCCGGTACCGATTCGCGCCAGTCGCTGCGCGGCCTGCTCGCAGGCCCTGAGGCGGAGATCGACGTGCGCCCGCAGCTCGAGATCTACACCGACGACGTGCGCTGCAGCCACGGCGCGACCGCCGGCAAGCTCGATGACGAGATGTTGTTCTACCTGTTGGCGCGCGGCCTCGATCGCGACAGTGCGCAGCGCCTGCTCAAATGGGCGTTCCTCGAGGACGTGATCGCGCAGATCGAGCTGCCGGAGCTGCGCCGTCAGGTCGAGACACGCATCGCCGGCCAGCTCGCCGACGCGCAGCATCTGCAGGAGCTTCTCTAGATGGCAGCGAATATCTCCCCCGTGTCGCGCGCCGATCCCGCCCCGGCTCAGGCGCCGCGGCTGGATGTCGCGCGCGTGCGCGGCGATTTCCCGATCCTCGGCACGCTGGTGAACGGCCAGCCGCTCGTCTACCTCGACAGCGCGGCCTCCGCGCAGGAGCCGCGGCAGGTGCTGCGCGCGGTCGAGACTTACGCGACCGAGTCGCATGCCAACGTGCACCGCGGGGTGCACGCGCTCAGCCAGGCGGCGACCGCTGCGTTCGAAGGCGCGCGCGAGCGTGTGCGGCGCTTCCTCAACGCGCGCGCGGTGCGCGAGATCGTCTTCACCCGCGGCACCACCGAGGCGATCAACCTGGTCGCGCAGGCCTACGCGCGCGAGCGCCTCGGGCCGGGGGAGGAGATCCTGATCACCGCCCTCGAGCATCACGCCAACATCGTGCCCTGGCAGATGGTCCGCGATCGGACCGGCTGCGCGCTCAAGGTGGCGCCCATGAACCGGCGCGGCGAACTGCTGTGGGATGAGTTCCTGAAGCTCTTGGGACCGCGCACCCGCCTGGTGGCGGTGGCGCACGTCTCGAACGCCCTCGGTACGGTGTTGCCGGTCAAGCAGATGGTGGACGCCGCCCATGCGGCGGGCGCGGTGGTGCTGGTCGATGGCGCCCAGGCCGTGCCGCATACGCGCGTCGACCTGCAGGCGCTTGGCGCCGACTTCTATGCCTTCTCCGGCCACAAGCTCTATGCGCCCACCGGCATCGGCGTACTGTACGGGCGCGAGGAGCTGCTCGGCGCGATGCCGCCGTGGCAGGGCGGCGGCGACATGATCCTCAGCGTCTCGTTCGAGAAGACCACCTACAACGAGCTGCCCTACAAGTTCGAAGCCGGCACGCCCAACATCTCGGGCGCGGTCGGGCTCGCGGCCGCCATGGACTACGTCGAGGGGCTGGGACTGGAGGCGATCGCCGCGCACGAGCAGCGGCTGCTCGCGCTCGCCACGGCGGCGCTCGAGCGGCTGCCGTACATCGAGCTCGTCGGCACCGCGGCGCACAAGGCCGCGGTGCTGTCCTTCACCATGACGGGTGTGCACGCCCATGACCTCGGCACCGTGCTCGATGCCCAGGGAGTGGCGGTGCGCACCGGGCACCACTGCGCCATGCCGGTGATGACCTTCCTCGGGATCCCGGCCACCGCACGGGCCTCCTTCGCCTGCTACAACACCGAGGACGACGTGGCACGGCTCGTGGCGGCACTCACTCGCGCCCGCGAGGTGTTCCTCTGATGGACCTGAAGGACCTGTACCGCGACGTGATCCTCGATCACAACCGCCAGCCGCGCAATTTCGGGCGGATCGAGTCCCCCGATGGCCGCGCCGAGGGCCACAATCCGCTCTGCGGTGACCGACTCTCGGTGTGCGTGCGCATGGACGGCGAGCGCGTCGCGGATATCCGTTTCGAGGGCCACGGCTGCGCCATCTCCACCGCCTCGGCCTCGCTCATGACGGAAGCGGTCAAGGGTAAGGACCGGGCGGCGATCGCCGCGCTGTTCGCCAGGGTGCACGCGCTCCTCACGCAGCCGCAGGCGGCGGTCGACGCCGGACTCGGCAAGCTCGCCGCGCTCTCCGGCGTGCGCGAGTTCCCCGCACGCGTCAAGTGCGCGAGCCTCTGCTGGCACACGCTCAACGCGGCGCTCGCCCACGGCACGGCGACCGTCTCGACCGAGTAGCCCCATGCGCAGGCACGAGAACGAGCCGTTCGTCGTCAGCCGCGAGGTCCGCGCGGTGATCGTGCCGGCCGGCCAGGAAGTGAAGCTCAAGCCCGGCCAGGCCGGCTACATCACCCAGGCGCTCGGCGGCAGCTTCACCGTGTATCTCGAGGGCAACCTGTTCCGCATCGCCGGGGAGGATGCCGATGCGATCGGGCAGGAGGCGGTCAAGCCGCCGCAGCTGCCGCCGAACGCCACCGAGGAGGACGTGCGCAAGCTCGCCTGGGAGCAGATGCGCAGCTGCTACGACCCGGAAATCCCCATCAACATCGTGGACCTCGGCCTGGTCTACGACTGCGCCGTCACACAGAACGAGGACGGCACGCGCAGCGTGGACGTCACGATCACCCTCACTGCCCCGGGATGCGGCATGGGCGAGATCCTCGTCGAGGACGTGCGCGACAAGATCCGCCGCATTCCGACGGTGCGCGAAGCGCGCGTGCAGCTGAGCTTCGATCCGCCGTGGAACCAGAGCATGATGTCCGAGGCGGCGCGGCTGCAGACGGGGATGTACTGAGCGGGCGAGGCGCGCCCGTCCGGCACGCAGCCGATGCCGTCGTCAGCAGCAGCCCCCGGTTGGATCGACGTGGCCGGCGCCGAGGCGCTGAGCGACGGCGC
Organism: Gammaproteobacteria bacterium; assembly: GCA_030040525.1. GTDB lineage: Bacteria > Pseudomonadota > Gammaproteobacteria > Steroidobacterales > Steroidobacteraceae > 13-2-20CM-66-19. Next base: position 3,805 of record JASHTN010000086.1, read on the forward strand.
GACGCTCGCAGTCGAAGTCGACGGCATGCCGGTCGTTGTCGTACGCTGTGGCAACGAGCTGTACGCAGTAGAAGACCGTTGCACGCACGACGGCGAGTCGTTCTCCGGAGCCGAAGTGGCCGCCTGCGAGATCATCTGTCCGCGGCATGGCTCGCGTTTTTGCCTGCGCACCGACGAGGCGCTGACGCCGCCGGCCTACGAGCCGCTGCGCACGTACCGGGTGCGCCAGCAGGACGGACGGATCCTGCTCGAGGTGCCGGGGTGAGGACTCAAGCGCAGTGCGCCGGCTGACGCTCATGCGGCATGCGGAGGCCCGCTGGCAGGACGCCACGGGCGACGACCTGGCGCGCACCTTGAGCCGCCGCGGGATCGCTGCCGCGGAAGCCATGGGCAAGCGGCTGCTGGAGCTGCAGCTGGTACCGGAGCGGGTGATCATGGGTCCGGCGCAACGCACGCGCCAGACGGCCAACCTCATGGCGCGCGAGCTGTCGCTGCCGCCGCGGCTGGTGCAGCCCGAGGAGGGCCTGTACCTCGCGAGCGCCGCCGACATCCTCGCCATCGTGCGGGCCACGGGGCCGCGCATCACGCATCTGCTGGTGGTGGCCCACAATCCCGGGCTCTCCGACCTCATCCACCAGCTCGTGCCGCGCGGCGGCATCAGCACGCTCACCAGCGCCGCGCTCTGTTCCATCGAGTTCGACGCCGCCGCCTGGCCGGCGATCGGCCCGGAGTGCGTCAAGGACGTGCGGCGCGAGGTTCCGCCGTCGCGCATGTTCGGACTGTTTAGATAGGCTGAAATCGCCTGCGGCGATTTCAGCAGGCCCTCCCAGAAGCTGTTTTGCGCCCGCGGGCAAGGGGCGTGGCCTTTGCCCGCTAGACAGCAGGCCGGTTCGCGCGGGATTCAACACTCCGGAACGTTCACCGCCAGCCCGCCCTGCGAGGTCTCCTTGTAGATGGTGGACATGTCGGCGCCCGTCTGGCGCATGGTGGCGATCACCTGGTCGAGCGACACCTTGTGGGTGCCGTCGCCGCGCATCGCGAGCCGCGCGGCGTTGACCGCCTTGACCGCACCCATGGCGTTGCGCTCGATGCACGGGATCTGCACCAGTCCCGCCACCGGGTCGCAGGTGAGCCCGAGGTTGTGCTCCATGCCGATCTCGGCCGCGTTCTCCACCTGCTCGTTGGTGCCCGAGAGCGCGGCAACCAGGCCGGCCGCCGCCATCGAGCAGGCCACCCCGACCTCGCCCTGGCAGCCCATCTCCGCTCCCGAGATCGAGGCGTTGCGCTTGTAGAGCATGCCGATCGCAGCCGCGGTCAGCAGAAAGCGCATGACGCCCTCGTCGTTGGCACCCGGCTCGAAGCGCCGGTAGTAGTGCAGCACCGCGGGCACGATGCCGGCGGCGCCGTTGGTCGGCGCGGTGACCACGCGGCCGCCGGCGGCGTTCTCCTCGTTCACGGCCAGCGCGTAGGCATCGACCCAGTCCATGACATCGAGCGGCTTGGGGCTCGCGCCGCTCTCGGTGAGCAGCCGGTAGAGACGCGGCGCGCGCCGCCGCACCTTGAGCACGCCGGGCAGCACGCCGCTCTGGCGGAGGCCGCGCTCGACGCACGCCTGCATGACGTGCCAGATGTGCATGAGGCGCTCGCGCACCTCGGCGGCGCCGCTCCAGCTGCGCTCGTTCGCCAGCATCAGCTCGAAGATCTCCAGCCCGTGCTCGCGGCACAGCGCCAGCAGCTCCTCGCCCGAGGCAAACGGGTACGGCGGCGCCGGGTGCGCACCCGCCTCGGCCGCCTCCGACTCATCGCCGCGCACGATGAAGCCGCCGCCGATCGAGTAGTAGTCCTCCTCGCGCAGCACCCTGCCTGAGGCGAGCGCGCTGAAGCGCATGCCGTTGGAATGGCGCGGCAGCCGCTCGTGGTACATGAACAGCAGCTGCATCGGCTCGTCGAAAGCGATCTCGTGCTCGCCGAGCAGGCGAATGCGCCCGCTCGTGCGGATGCGCTGCACGGTCGCCTCGATGCTGTCCGGATCGACCGTCTCGGGCTCGGCGCCCTCGAGTCCGGCGAGCACCGCGCGGTCGGTGCCGTGCCCGGCGCCGGTGAGCGCCAGTGAGCCGTACAGCCGTACGGCGATCTCCTGCGTGCCGGCGAGGAGTCCCTCGCGCTTCAGTCCCGCGGCGAACGCGCGCGCCGCGCGCATCGGACCCATGGTATGGGAGCTCGACGGCCCGATCCCGATCTTGAAGATGTCAAAAACGCTTAAGGTCATGACTGCCAACCTCGGCGCGAGTCTGCAGTGCCGCCGGCTCGGCGACATGCTTTGCGGCGACCTCCAAGGGCTCAAATGCGACGGCCGCGCGGGCGCGTCGAGTATAATTCCCCATCATGAATCCGGCGGTGATCGAACGCCTGCGCAGCGACCTTGCGGCGCTGCGCGAGCAGGGTCTGTACAAGAGCGAGCGCGTGCTCGCCGGCCCGCAGGGCGCTATGGTGCACGCCGGCGGGCACGAGGTCATCAACCTGTGCGCCAACAACTACCTGGGCCTGGCCAACCACCCGGCGGTGCGTGCCGCGGCGCAGCGAGCCCTCGACGAATTCGGCTACGGGATGGCCTCGGTGCGCTTCATCTGCGGCACGCAGTCGAGCCACAAGCAGCTCGAGGAGCGCCTGGCGCGCTACCTCGGCGCCGAGGACGTGATCCTCTATTCCTCGTGCTTCGATGCCAACGGCGGGCTCTTCGAGACGCTGCTCGATGAGCGCGATGCGGTGATCTCGGATGCCCTGAATCATGCCAGCATCATCGACGGCATCCGCCTGTGCAAGGCGCAGCGCTACCGCTACGCCAACAGCGACATGGCGGAGCTGGAGAAATGCCTGCAGGAGGCGCGCGCGGCCCGCACGCGCCTGATCGCGACCGACGGCGTGTTCTCCATGGACGGCTTCGTCGCCAACCTGCGCGGCATCTGCGAGCTCGCCGAGCGCTACGACGCGCTCGTCATGGTCGACGATTCGCACGCCACCGGCTTCATGGGGGGCACCGGGCGCGGCACGCCCGAGCACTGCGGCGTCGCGGGGCGCATCGACATCCTCACCGGCACGCTCGGCAAGGCCCTGGGCGGCGGCAGCGGCGGCTACATCGCCGCGCGGCGCGAGGTGATCGACTGGCTGCGGCAGCGCTCGCGGCCCTACCTGTTCTCCAACAGCATCCCGCCGGTGGTCGCGGTGGCTGGTCTTGCGGTGCTCGAGCTCCTCGAGCGGGCACCGGAGCTGCGGGCGCGGCTCTTCGACAATGCGCGCTTCTTCCGCGAGCAGCTGGGACGCCTCGGCTTCACGCTCAAGCCGGGTGAGCATCCGATCATCCCGGTGATGCTGGGCGATGCGGCGCTTGCAACGCGCATGGCGGACGCGCTGCTGGCGCGCGGCGTGTACGTCATTGGCTTCTCCTATCCGGTCGTGCCCAAGGGGCAGGCGCGCATCCGCACGCAGATGTCGGCCGCGCTCACCCGCGAGCAGCTCGAGCGCGCCGTCGCAGCCTTCGGCGAGGTCGGCCGGCAGCTGGGCGTCATCACCTGACGGCGGCCGCGCTGCGCGCGCGCCGCGCCCGAAAGAGTCCTCCATGAAAGCACTGGTCAAGCAGCAGGCGGCCCCGGGCATCTGGCTCGAGGAGATCCCCGAGCCCAAAATCGGCCACAACGACGTGCTGATCGAGATCGCCAAGACCGCGATCTGCGGCACCGACATGCACATCTACAACTGGGACGCCTGGGCGCAGAAGACCATTCCGGTGCCGATGGCCGTCGGTCACGAGTACTGCGGGCGCATCGTCGAGGTCGGCTCGGAGGTGAAGGGGCTGAAGCCCGGCGACCGGGTGTCGGGCGAGGGCCACATCACCTGCGGCTATTGCCGCAACTGCCGCGCCGGGCGCCGCCACCTGTGCCGCAACACCGTGGGGGTCGGGGTCAACCGCCCGGGTGCCTTCGCCGAGTATCTGGCGATCCCGGCGGGCAACACCTTCAAGCTCCCGGACAGCATCCCGGACGACATCGCCGCCATTCTCGACCCGTTCGGCAACGCCACCCACACCGCGCTCGCCTTCAACATGGTGGGCGAGGACGTGCTGATCACCGGCGCCGGCCCGATCGGCATCATGGCGACGGCGATCGCGCGCTTCACCGGAGCGCGCCACGTGGTCGTCACCGACGTCAACGATTACCGCCTC
>JASHTN010000087.1 GCA_030040525.1 Gammaproteobacteria bacterium
GCCGCGAGGCGCTCGAGCCCGGGACGTACGTCCGGCAGGACCTCCACCTCGTTGCGCGCGGCGAGAAACACCTCGAAGGCCTGCGCGCCGATGTCCCGGGCGTAACCGCAATCGCGCGCGTGCTGCTCGAGCGCGGTCAGGCGCAGGTAGGTGAGGTCGTGGGCACGCTCAGGCTCGGCCTGCGCCAGCTGCTCGCGTGCCGCGCGCATGTCGGCGAGCGAGAGCCGCTCGGGAATGCGCGGACAATGCTCGCGCAGCCACTCGATGAGGCGCGCTTCGGCGCGCAGCAGAACCGGCTCCACGTCCCAGAGTGTATTATCGAGATCGAACGCGACGGCGCGCACGTCGTTCAGCACAGGCGCAGGTTACCACTCAAGTGCCGCAGCTCACGCTGGTCATGGGCAACCGCAACTACTCCTCGTGGTCGCTGCGGGCATGGCTGTTCCTCAAGCGGGCGGGTATGGCGTTCGAGGAGGTCGTGATCCCGCTCGATATGCCGGCGACGCGCGAGCAGATCGAGCACTATTCGCCCAGCGGGCGCGTGCCGGCGCTGCTCGCCGGCGAGCTCGTCATCTGGGACTCGCTCGCGATCTGTGAATACGTTCACGAGCTCACCGGCAAGGGCTGGCCGGCACTCGCCGCGCCACGTGCCGTGGCGCGCGCGGTTTGCGCCGAGATGCATTCGGGCTTCGCGACGCTGCGGAGCCTCTGGCCGATGAACGCCCGGGCGCGCAACCGCCACACCGTCACCACTGCGGCGCTCGAAGCCGACGTCGAGCGCATCGACGAGATCTGGAACGAATGCCGCCACCGCTTCGGCACGGGCGGCCCGTGGCTGTTCGGCGAGTACTCGATCGCGGATGCGATGTACGCACCCGTGGTGCTGCGCTTCAACACTTACGGCGCGCGCATCTCCGACACGGCACGCTGGTACATGGCGAGCGTGCTCGAGGACGCGACGCTGCAGCAGTGGCTGCAGGCAGCGAAGCAGGAGCCCTGGACGATCGCCAGCGAGGAAGTCGGCTGAGCCGCCGAGCTGTCCCGGCGGTGCCTGCCGCCGGCAAAATAATCCGCAGGAAAGCCCCCATGAAGATCAATGCGCGACCCGCCTGCCCCTCACTCGGCTGCCTGCTGGCCGCCGCCGCGCTCACCGCGGCAGCTGCGGCGGCTGCCGCGGCGGACCCCGGCGGGCCACCCCAGGAAATCGCGCACGCGACGTCAGGTGAGCCTGGGGACCCCGGCGCCGGCGCACCCTTCACCGTCGAGGATCTCGTGCTTCTCGACCGCGTGAGCGATCCGCAGCTCTCGCCCGACGGGCGCTACGTGGCGTACGTCGAGCGCGAGACCGACATGCAGGCGAACCGGGGCCGCAACGGGCTGTGGCTCATCGATCTCGCGCACGGTGGCGCGCCGCAACGGCTGACCGAGGCCAAGGACGGCGACACGAGCCCGCGTTGGGCGCCCGGCAGCCGCACGCTCTATTTCCTCTCGAACCGCTCGGGCAGCGCGCAGGTGTGGCGTGTCACGGTGCCGGACGGCGCGCCCCAACGCGTCAGCGATTACCCGCTCGACGTCGGCTCGCTCGAGGTCTCGCCGCGTGGCGACCGGCTCGCGCTCTCGATGGAGGTGTTCCCGGACTGTGCGGATCTGGCCTGCACCAGGAACCGCCTGGACGCACGCGCAAAGCAGCCGGCGACCGGTCGGCTCTACGACCGGCTGTTCGTCCGGCATTGGGACACCTGGAGCAACGGCACACGCTCACATCTCTTCAGCACCGCGCTGAATGCCGACGGCACCGCCGGCCCCGCGGTCGACGTGTCGAGGGGCTTTGACGCGGATATCCCTTCCAAGCCGTTCGGCGGTGACGAGGACTACGCCTTCAGCCCGGACGGCCGGCAGCTCGTGTTCTCGGCGCGCATCGCCGGACGCACCGAGCCGTGGTCGACCAACTTCGACCTGTACTCGGTACCCGCCGATGGCTCGGCCGCCCCGGCCGATCTCACCGCCGGGAATCCCGCCTGGGATGCGCAGCCGGTGTTCCTGCCGGACGGCGACCTCGCCTGGCTCGCGCAGGACCGCCCGGGCTTCGAGGCCGACCGCTTCCACATCAATGTGCGCAACGCGCGCAGCGGCGCGGTGCGCGAGCTGACGCGCTCCTGGAACCGTTCGGTGAGCCGTCTCGGCGTCATGCCCGACGGGCGGCATCTGCTCGCCGCTGTCGACGAGCTCGGGCAGCACACCCTCTACAGCATCGATGTCAGGAGCGGTGCTCCGCAGCGGCTGGTCGGCTCGGGGGAGGTGACCGACTTCAGCGCCGCCCACGGCTGGATCGTCTACGGGCTCCAGGGCCTCGGCGCACCCGCCGACCTGTACCTGATCGGGGCGCGCGGCGGCACGCCGCGACGCCTTACCGAGGCGAATCACGAGGTGCTCGCCGCACGCGGCATGAGCGACTTCGAGCAGTTCAGCTTCAAGGGCTGGAACGACGACACCGTGTACGGCTATGTCGTCAAGCCTTACGGCTTTGCGCCGGGTAAACGCTTTCCCGTCGCCTTCCTCGTGCACGGCGGCCCGCAGGGGAGCTTCGGCAACGAGTGGACCTACCGCTGGAACGCGCAGGTGTTCGCCGGTCATGGCTATGGCATCGTCATGATCGATTTTCATGGCTCGACCGGCTACGGCCAGGCGTTCACCGATTCGATCAGCCGCGACTGGGGCGGCAAGCCGCTCGTCGACCTGCAGAAAGGACTGGCGGCGGCGCTCGCGAAGTACCCGTGGCTCGACGGCGAGCGCGTCTGCGCGCTCGGCGCCTCCTACGGCGGCTTCATGATGAACTGGATCGAGGGCAACTGGCCGGAGCGCTTCCGCTGCATCGTCAATCACGACGGCGTGTTCGATCAGCGCATGATGTACTACGCCACCGAGGAGCTGTGGTTCACCGAATGGGAGATGGGCGGCCCGCAGTACCTGAACCCGCAGGGGTACGAGCAGGCGAACCCGCTCGACTTCGTCGCGAAGTGGCGCACGCCGATGCTGGTGATACACAGCGAGCAGGACTTCCGCATCCCGTACTCGCAGGGGATCGGCGCGTTCACGGCGCTGCAGCGCCGCGGTATCGAGAGCCGGCTACTCGTCTTCCCGGACGAGAATCACTGGGTGCTGAAGCCGGCCAACAGCGTCGAGTGGTATCACACCGTGCTCGAGTGGCTCGACGCGCATCTGAAAAACTGACGCGGCAGCCGGCGCGCACCGGGCTTCAGTCGCGCTTGAGGAAGCGGTTGAAGGGCTCGTCGCTGCGCCCGGACACGAGATGGCCGGCGGAGTCGAGGCCGTTTCTGGCCAGCGCCAGCGTATCGGCCGTGAGCTCGACGCGCAGATCCACCTGAATGGCCCCCTGGATGCCTGCGACCGAGCCGCGGCAGCGCTGCGGATCGTCGCTGCCGGTGAACTGATCGCCGTTCCTGTGCCAAACGAGCTCGCAGCCGGTCATCTTTTTCGCGTCCTCGACCTCCATCGCGGTGAACAGATCCGGATTGTTCTGGCCGTCGCGCCAGCGCTGCGGCTCGAGCAGTGTCCAGATCGTCTCGACGATGTCGCCACGGTGCGGTCCGCCCGAGCCCGCACCGGCACCGGCACCGGCGGCCGCGCCGCCGCCCGCCGCGC
>JASHTN010000088.1 GCA_030040525.1 Gammaproteobacteria bacterium
GCCGGCCGGCGGTGCGGACGGCAACTGTGACCCTTGCCCATTGTGAGTCGGCCCCGGGTTGCTTTGGGTTCAAGGGGCGAGGCGCATAGAATGAAACCGCATCATGGGCATGCGGCTGTTCACAGCCTTCGGATCGGCGGTCTTACTGGCGCTCGCCTGTGCCGGACCGCCGCCCTCGGCCGCCGTGACGCCACAGCCGCCGACACGGATTGCGGTGTTCGCCTTCGAGCTCGAGGACGCGAGTCCCGCAGCCACCTACCTCGGCAATACCGGCAACCGTACGGCGACGATGGCGGAAGTGGGTCGCGCGGCGAGGCTCGAGCTGAGCGGGTCGGGTCGCTATAGCGTCATCGACGCGAGCGGCACCGACCTCTCCCAGGTCGCCGCAACAGGACTGCGCAACTGCGGCGGCTGCGAGGCCGGGCTCGCACTCAAGCTCGGAGCACAACAGTCGCTGCTCGGGGTGGTGATCAAGGCGACGCAAACCGACTACTACGTGCTGATTCAGATCCGCGATGCCCGCTCGGGCAAGCTCCTCGACCGGCAGGAAGCGAACTTCGCGGGCAGCGAGCAGGGCTGGCCGAGCGGCGTGCGCCTGCTGATCAGGCACCAGATACTGGCAACTCCCGCGAGCAGCTAGCTCTTGAGCTTGTAGCCGGTGCGGAACATCCAGCTCACCACCGCGATGCACAGCGCCAGAAAGCCGAGGGTCGCTGCGGCGCTCGTGCCCACGTTCACGTCGGAGGTGCCGAAGAAGCTCCAGCGAAAGCCGCTGATCAGATACACCACGGGGTTGAAGAGGGTGATCTTCTGCCAGATCGGCGGCAGCATGCCGATCGAGTAGAAGGCGCCGCCGAGAAATGTGAGCGGCGTGAGGATCATGAGCGGCACGACCTGCAGCTGCTCGAAGCTCTCCGCCCACAGCCCGATGATGAAGCCGAACAGGCTGAAGCTCACCGCAGTCAGGATCAGGAAAGCCGCCATCCACATCGGGTGCAGGATCTCGTAGGCGACGAACACGCGCGCGGTCACCAGGATCAGGATCCCGAGCATCACCGATTTGGTAGCCGCCGCCCCGACGTAGCCAAGCAGCGCCTCGGCATAGGACACCGGAGCGGACAGCAGCTCGAAGATCGTACCGGACCATTTGGGCAGATAGATGGCGAACGAGGCGTTCGAGACGCTCTCGTTCAGGATCGACAACATGATGAGGCCCGGCACGATGAAGGCGCCGTAGCTGACCCCGTCCAGCGCTCCCATGCGCCTGCCGATCGCCGCGCCGAACACCACGAAGTACAGCGACGTCGACAGCACCGGAGAGGCGATGCTCTGCATCAGAGTGCGGAAGGTACGCGCCATCTCGAAGCGGTAGATGGCGCGGACGGCGTGGAGGTTCATGCGCGCTCGCTCACCAGTCCGACGAAGATGTCCTCGAGCGAGCTCTCGCTGGAATGCAGGTCCTTGACGTCGATGTTGAGCTCGCTCAAGCGCCGCAACAGCCCCGGGATACCGGTCTCGCGGCGATTCGCATCGAAGGTGAAGACCAGAGTGTGGCCGTCGTCGGACAGCTCGAGCGGATGCTCCGACAGCCCCGGCGGCAGTACCGTGAGCGGCTGCTGCAGGTGGAGGATCAGTTGCCGCTTGCCGAGCTTGCGCATCAGCAGGCCCTTCTCCTCGACCACGATCAGCTGTCCTTTGTGGATGACTCCGATCCGGTCTGCCATCTCCTCCGCCTCCTCGATGTAGTGCGTGGTCAGGATGATGGTGACGCCGCTGTCGCGCAGCCGGCGCACCAGCTGCCACATGTCGCGGCGCAGCTCCACGTCGACGCCCGCCGTCGGCTCGTCGAGGAACAGAATCCGCGGCTCGTGTGCCAGCGCCTTGGCGATCATCACGCGGCGTTTCATGCCGCCGGACAGCGTCATGATGCGGGCGTCCCTGCGGTCCCACAGCGACAGCTCGCGCAACACCCTCTCACAATGCGCCGCATCCGGCGGCTTGCCGAACAGTCCGCGACTGAAGGTCACGGTCGCCCAGACGCTCTCGAAAGCATCCGTGTGCAGCTCCTGCGGCACCAGACCGATCTTGCTGCGCGCCGCGCGATAGTCGCGCACGATGTCGTGACCGTCCGCCAGCACCCGGCCCGAGGTCGCGTTGACGATGCCGCAGATGATGTTGATCAGCGTCGTCTTGCCGGCGCCGTTCGGACCGAGCAGCGCAAAGATCTCGCCGTGGTGGATCGTGAGCTCGATGTTCTTCAGAGCCGTGAGGCCGCTGGCATAGGTCTTGTTGAGAGCGGTCACCGCGACCACGGGCGCGCCCCGACGGTCCTGTAGCAGGAAAGCGCGGGCAGGGTCTGGCATTGCGGCTGACTTCCGGGCAAAGTGAACGCCCGCAGACACTACCTGACGGCCGCAGCTTTTGCTTGCCGGCCCGTTGTTTGCCTGCCCCAAAAAATCTGCGAGGCCTGCCAGTGCGGATCGCGCCTTACATCCCGTGCCTGATCGCGCTCACCCTGGTCGGCTGCACATCGACCCGCCCGGCCCCGTCCACCGACCCCGGCGGTGTCTTCCACGTCACGCCGGTGCGGCCCGTCCCGGAGCTGCTGCCGATTGCTCTCGCCGCGCAGCCGCCCGTAGAGACGGGCGAATTCCGCACACCCGATCTCGTCGAGCTGACCACGCTCGACCCGACCCTCAAGCTCGACATCCGCTACGCCACGACGCGCAATTTCCTCGGCACGCCGCTTTACAGCCAGGCGCGCGCCTTCATGCAGCGGCCGGCGGCGGAGGCGCTGGTGCGCGTCTCGCGCTCGCTGGCTGCCGAGGGCTATGGGCTGCTGGTGTACGACGCGTATCGGCCCTGGTACGTGACCAGGATCTTCTGGGACGCCATGCCGCCCGAGCTGCACCGGTTCGTGGCCGACCCTGCCGAAGGCTCGCGGCACAATCGCGGCTGCGCCGTCGACCTGAGCCTTTACGACCTGAAAACCGGGCGTCCCGTGCCGATGCCGAGTCTCTACGACGAGGCGAGCGAGCGGGCATATCCCACCTACACCGGCGGCACGGCCGAGGAGCGCCGCATGCGCGACCTGCTGCGGCGGCACATGGAGGCGCAGGGATTCTCCGTGTACGAGTTCGAGTGGTGGCACTACGATTATCGCGACTGGAAGTCCTACCCGATCGAGAACGTGCGGTTCGAGGACATTGGATTGAAGCCTGCGGAGTGACGCGTTGACTGCAGCCGACACCCCTGCCGAGTCCTCCGGCCCGCGGCCCTCGGTGTTCCTGAGCTATGCGTCGGAGGATCGCCACGCGGCGCAGCTCGTCCGCGACGCGCTGCCGGAGCTCGGGCTCGATGTCTGGTACGACGAGAGCGCGCTCGACGGCGGCGATGCCTGGGACCAGAAGATCCGCAGGCAGATACGCGAATGCGACTACTTCATGCCGGTGATCTCTGCGCAGACCGAGGCGCGCGCGGAGGGTTATTTCCGCAGGGAGTGGCGCCTGGCCTGCGAGCGCACCCTCGACATGGCCGACGATCGCACCTTTATTCTGCCGGTCGTCATCGACGAGACGACTCAGGCCGGAGCCCGCGTGCCGGAGAAATTCCTCTCGGTGCAGTGGATGCGGCTGCCCGGCGGGCAGCCGACCCCGGCTTTCGAGGCCCTGTGCCGGCGCCTGATCTCGGGCCTGGGCCGGGCCGAGGCAGTGCCGCCCGCGAGAAAGGCCGCGGATCGGCAGGCGGGGACTACCGCTCGAGCGGTGCAACGCGCGTATCCGGAGATCCCGCGACAGGAGCCTGGCCAGAAGCTGCGGTTCATCGTGCAGGTGATCGGCTGGGCACTGCACTCGGCGTGGGTATTCTTCAGAGGATTCCCCAGCTGGGTGCAGTTCGTCGTCTATGCATGGATTGGCGTGCTGATCCTCTCCAAGGGGTGTACCGGGTCGGATGAGCACGACCGGGACGTCACCGCCGGGGGTGGCCAGAAGGCCGGGCAGGCTGCGAGCGCTCCGGAGAGCCTGAGCGAGGAGCAAGCCACGAAGCTCGGTACCCAGATCGCGCGCACGGTCACCGGCATGGTGGGCGCTGCGGGCGAAGCGACCGAGAGCCCCGCGGCGCACCGGCCACTGCTCGCGATCCCGTTCAGCGCGCCAGCCGGCGATGCCGCCGCGCAGAAGCTCGCGGCCTCCGCCTTCAGCAAGGTGTACGGCAAGCTCATGCTCTCCCATCCGAGTCGGGTGGGCCTGAACGCAGCTCCGCTGTCTGCGGCCGATGCAAGCGCCGCCATCGAGCGTGGGCGCGCGCATCACTCCCGCTACGTGCTCTTCGGCACCGTCGACGCGGCCGCGACGCCGCAGACCCTGAGCGTCAAGATGGTGTCGGTCGCAGACGGCTCGGTGCTGTGGTCAGAGTCATTTCCGATCGCCGGCGCGGATCCCGCCAGGATCGCAGCCGAGGTCGATTCCAGGGTCCCGAGTCTCGAAGACGAAGACGACTGACCCGAAGTGCCGACGGTGCGATTCAGATTTCTATCGGGGTCAGCCCGTGGCGCGCCCGCGCCTTGTTGCACTGCTCGTCTCCCGGCTGAACCTCGCGGCACGGCGCGGGCCGCGCCGCGTACATCAGACAGGTGACCTGCGTGCCGATTTCACCCTGCAACGCGCAGCAGCGAGGCGCGGGCCGGTTGGTGCCGGCCATGACTGCGAGGTGCGGACTGAGCTGCTCGGTGCAGGACTCGGGCAACCCACGCTGCGCCGCTTCCGCCCAATAGAACGAGACGCGGAAAAATGCGCAGCAGGCACCGCACTTCTGACAGACGCTCACCGGCTCAGAATCCAAAGCTCAGAGCCAGGAGGTTCTGGCCCCGGTTCGGCTCCTTGATCCAGGCGTCGGACCAGTGACGCACGCCGAGCTCCAGTACGTGGCCATGTCGGTCGAGATCGCAGCGTACGGCAATCAGCCAGGCGAAGTTCCAGCGGGTGGGTTCCAGGTAATCGACCTCCGTTCGGTAGTTGGCGCCGAACCCGAGATACAGCTTCATACGCCCGCGATGCAGCACCTGCCAGCGCCGCATCGCCGTGAGCCCCCAGTAAGGGTTGGCCGCGCGGATGGTCGCCAGCGGGTACCCGGGCACGCTTTGGGCACTTGCAAAACGAAAGGCGCCGAGCTCCCAGCGACTCTCATCCAGCTCGAGCTGGAGGGGCACGACCACGGCGCTCGTCCAGGCCAGCCGCCTGAATGAGGGGCCGAACGTCGTGCCCACGCCGAGCAGCACGTCGCAACTTCCGCACGGCCATGCGGAATCAGCGCGCGATCCTTGCGGCGCACAGGCGGCGAGCGTTGCGAGGCCGATCAGCGCAAGGCGGCCAAGGCCTAGGGAACCTCTGCGCAGGCAGTGACGCAGGGGTTGGATGAAAGAGAAATCGGATCAAGGATCATGCGAGAGGTGGAAAAGCGCGGATCAGTGGCCGATTTAGCCTCGGATCTTGGAGTCTTCCTGCCTTCTTGCCATTCACCAGGGACACGTCCCCTGTGGCGTGATCAAGCGTCGTCTGAGCATGTACAGGTTC
>JASHTN010000089.1 GCA_030040525.1 Gammaproteobacteria bacterium
CCCCGAGCAGCTCCGCCGCCTTGGAGATATTCCCCCCGGCGACCGCGAGTGCGCGCTGAACCGCCGCGCTCTCAGCGCGCTGGCGCGCTTCGCGCAACGCCAGCAGTGGGGTGTCACTGCCAGAGGCCGGCTCCAGCGACAGATCCTCCGCGGTAACGAACTTGCCCTCGACCATGATCGCCGCCGCATTGATGCGATTTTCGAGCTCACGCACGTTGCCGGGCCAGCCATAGCGCTCGATGGCCGCGATCGCATCGGGCGAGAACTTCGGTCGCGGGCGTCCGTTGCGCTTACACGCCGCATGCAACAGGCTGTTGGCGACCAGCATCACGTCGGCGCCGCGCTCGCGCAGCGGTGGAACCGCAACCGCAACCTCGCTGATGCGGTAGTAGAGATCCTCGCGGAACGCTTTCTGCTCCATTGCGGCCCGCAGATCGCGGTTGGTTGCCGCGATGATGCGCACATCCACGGGAATCAGGCCGCGTCCCCCAACCCGCTCGATCACCCGCTCCTGCAGGAAGCGCAGCAGCTTGGCCTGTAGCGCCAGCGGCATGTCGCCGATCTCGTCGAGAAAGAGTGTCCCACCGTCTGCAGTCTCGATCTTGCCGAGCGTCTGCTTTACCGCTCCCGTGAAGGCACCGCGCTCGTAGCCGAACAGCTCGCTCTCGAGCAGCGTCTCCGGGATCGCCGCACAGTTGATCGCGACCATGGGTCGCGCGGCGCGCGCGCTCAGCGCGTGCAGCGCGCGGGCGAGCAGCTCCTTACCGGTACCGCTCTCCCCGAGCAGCAGCACGGTCGCTTGCGTGGGCGCGAGCTTCTGGACCATGCGGCAGACCTTGAGCATCGATTCGCTGGCCGCAATCACCCCATCGAGCGCACTGGATGCGCGGCCTTCCGCCAGGAACTGATTTTCCAGCTCGAGCTGATAAATGCGCTGCGCGCGATCGATGATCACGGTCAATAGCTCCATATCGACCGGCTTTTGACAGAAGTCATAGGCACCGAGCCGAATCGCACGCAGAGCATGTTCGCGCCCCTCGCGGCCGGTGACGACGATGATCTTGGCACGCGGAGCGAGCCGCAGCAGCTCGCTGATCGTCGCAAAGCCCTCCTCCACGCCATTCGGGTCCGGCGGCAATCCCAGGTCCTGCAGCACGATCGCCGGCTCATGGCGCTGGAGCGAGGCGAGCGCTTCGACGCGCGTCGCCGCACAATCGACGTCGAAGGCATCCAGCGCCCATTTGAGCTGGCGCTGCAGGCCAGGATCGTCCTCGACGACCAGCAATCTAGTTCGCTTCGAGCTCATAGACCGGCAGATTCTCCGTCGCGGCGAGCGCCGGAGCCAGAGGCAGATGAATGCTGAAGCGCGTGCCCTTGCCGAGTGTGCTCTCGACCTCGACGTTGCCGCCGCACCTGCGGATGAATTCGCGCGCCTGATAGGCACCGATGCCGAAGCCACTGTCGCCCTTAGTGGTGTCGAACGCCCGGAACAGCCGAGTGCGAATGAACTCCGCATCCATGCCCACACCGCTGTCGATCACGTCGATGACTGCCGAAGAGCCAGCCCGGCGCACCTGCAAGCTCACATCCCCCCCGCTCGCGGTGGCCTCCTGGGCGTTGCGAATGATGTGCTCGAGGACCTGCAGCAGCCGCTCGCGCTGCAGCAGCACCTCGATGCCGCGTTCCTGCATCTCGAGCACGGGTATGGGCCGGCGACCTGCGCAGCGCCGCACGGCCTCGAGACACAGCTCACCGAGCTCCACCCGGTGCGACTCACCCTCGAGCACGCCGCTGCGTAGCTCGTCCATCAGCCGCGTCATGCGTTTGACCGAGTTGTCGATCGTGAGAATGGCATCATCGAAGAACTGCGGATTGCCCCGATGGCGCGTGGCGTTCTGCACTACCAGCGCCTGCTGCGCGATCAGGTGCCGCAGATCGTGCATCAGCACTGCGGAGAGCCGATTCATCGCCTCGAACTGATGCGCCTCGGCAAGACGCTTGGCGGCCTGCTCGAAGGCGAGGAAGCTTGCAACCTGACGCCCCGCGGCACGCAGCAGGCCGATCTCCTCCCACGCCAGGCGCACGGCAGCAAGCGGCTGTCCCACCACCACGAACCCGACGAGCACCCGCTCGCAGATGAGGGGTACGACGAGCCACAGGCGCGTGTTTTCCAGCATCCAACCCGGGGGCTTCACGGGCGGGACACGCTCCTGTGGACTGCGGAACTCGTCCAGGTCGCAGATCCACTCCTTCTCGAGCAGGCAATCGAGAAACTCGCGGCAGTCCGCTTCATGAGGCGCCGGTGCACCGGGCGGAGCGAGCTCCCCGCCGGCCGGGACGTAGGCTCCCTCGGCGTCCCGCAGCCAGAGCCCCCCGACCGCGGCGCTCACGAACCCCGCCATGACCTGGGCGATGCGCTCGTAGACCGGCACCTCGCCCGATTGCGAAAGGGCGCGCGTGAGCTTCTGCCATTCGTCGCGATAATCGTATCGATAGGGGAACAGGTGCTGCGCGAGCCTCACCCGCGCCCAGGCGCGAAACTGTTCCGACAGCACTGCGATCGCCAGCACCAGGGCACCGGCGGCGAGGAAGAGAAGCTGCCCCGCACCGCCCCATGAGCCACCGAGCTTGCGGACGAAGTAGCTCCCCGCGGCCATGGCGAGAACGTAGAGCGAAGCGGCGAGCAGCGTCGCGTTGAAGAAGACCACGCGCGGCGAAAGAAACGCGGCCGACTCCCAGCCGCTCGCGCTGATTCTGCGCAGGCCAATGGCGAGCAGGCCGCCGAGAAGTGCGTTGACGAAGCCCCGCGCCATCCAGAACTCCTCGACGCGCCCGCCCAGCATCCCGATCGAGAACAGACAGAGGTCCCAGGCGTAAAGGCCCCCGATCGCGAGCCAGATGTGCTTGAGCTGCCAGCGGTGAGAGGATCGGGTGTTGCGCGCGACCTGCTCGACGAGCACCAGACCCAGGATGGAGAGTGCGAGGCCGCCCCAGAGCCAGTACCGCTCGACTTGCCGCGTAAGGACGGTCGGCTCCCCGGGCACGAGACCACCGACGAGCGCGAGAGCGACCAGGATGACCAGAGCCGCCAGGACGTGTTGAGCACGGCGCGCGGCGGACTGCTCGCCGGACCTGCGCAAGCTGCGTGCGAGTACGAGCGCCCACGCCAGGTCGCGGAGATACTCGGCGATGATGAGCGCCTGGAGCGAAACGGTCGCACGGCCGGCCTCGACAGCGAGCGCGATCGACCATCCCAGCTGGACGCCGACGGCAGCGGCGATCCCCGAGCCGGTCAGGCGCCGGCGCCAGAGCGTGAGGCAGGCGAGGAGCAGCAGGCCGTAGACCGCCGCGCAGATGAGATAGCCGAGCACGGCGGGATCGTAATGCAGTGGCCGGGCGGGCAGAAGCGCGACGCCGCGAGCCCGCTCAGGTCAAGGCCTTTACATAATCGGCGGCACGCTGGCGGCACTCAGCGCGCGACTCGTCTCCGTCTGAGGGCCGCAGGGGCGTGTCAATCACCTTTACATTCCCGTGACGCACCAAAAGCGCACGGCCGTAAGACTATGATTTTAAAGATTCGTTTGGATTTGGCACAGCCATTGCTTCGATCCGAGCGGGGTCACTCAAAACTCAGAGATCGTGATGAACAGCATAAAGAAGATGCTTTTCTCCACGGGACTGCTCGCGGCGGGCGCGCTCGTCCTGGTGCCGGCGGCGAATGCCACGGCGATCAGCATGGCGACGGGTACTTCGAGCTCAAATCCATGCGGGTCGGCGCTGACCGTGACGGGGAGTGACGGCACGTATGTCGGTACGGGCCATTCGACGCACTTCATGTCAATCACCGTCACCGCGATAGGCGTAGGCGCGTCCGGCTATCCGCCGGACCTTCTGAACACTGACGACATCGATGTGCGCTCCTCAGGGACCGGGACCCTGTACGTGTGCGTCACCGAGACCGGCCTTACGGGAACGTCTTTGCAGAGTCTCTTGAGCACACTGGGCACCAGTGAGATTCCGAGGGGCTGGACGATAGATGAGAGTACCTACGCGGAGGGTCCCAGCACCAGTTATGGCCGAGCGGATACGCTGCTTTCGGCCTCCTTTACCAACCCCAGCGGTACTCTCCTCGGCTCACTACATGCCACCGACGGCGTCAGTTCACTGTCGCTGAGCAGTCCCTACAGCTACTCCCTTACCGAGATTTACGAGATAACGGCTACCTCCAGTGGTACGACCTTCAACGGCTCGATGGACATTGCGGAAGTGCCCGAGCCGGGCACGCTTGCTCTCTTCGCCGTCGGGCTGCTCGGCACTGCGATCGGCTTGCGCCGTCGCCGCTCGTAATTCAGATCGCATCCAACCGTTCAGGAGCAAGCCTCACCCTTCAGGAGCAAGCGCCATGGACTCCGCAAAGAACCGATCATTGAGAAAGTTAGCCGCTCCGGCAATTGCAGCCGCGGTAGCACTGAGCTTTGCAGCGGCGGCCAACGCAACATTCGTCAACGATTCACCCACAGGTCTGACGAGCCCGGCGTTCACGCAGAACTTCACGAGCCCCTCACTGCCCTGCGATACGGTGGTGACCAGCCAATTCGCGTACGTGAGCTTCTCGCCCTACGCCTACCTCTGTCCGCAAAGCGGCTTCGGCATCCCGCCGAATACCATCGGGAACTTCACGTTCGCCACCGAGCCGGCGTTCGTGGATCCCATGTTGTTGACGTTCTCCTCGACGCAGACCAGCGCCGTGTTCCTGATGGCCGCCGACGGTACCCCCTACTCGTTCGAGGCGCTGCTGAGCGGCACTGAGGTCGACAGCGGTGCCAGCACCGTGTCGGGCGCCTCGGGCTACTACGGATTCACGGGCGATACGTTCAACGAGATCCTCATCACCCAAACCGGCGCAGGCGATGGTCCCTACTGGCTCCTCGGCAATCTGGAGCTCAGCTCGGCGGCGGTAACCGCCGTACCCGAACCTGCGACACTGGGTCTATTCGGTGGTGCACTTCTCAGCGCGCTCTTGCTGCGCCGACGACGCACGCGCTGATCTTCGAAAAAAGCCACCGCTGATGCGAAAACGCCCGCGACTTGCGGGCGTTTTTCTTTTGGGCGCTGAGTCGGTGGCTCATCTTGCGGCAGTCAAAGTCTTGCGGCGCCGTGCCGCAAGACCCATGGCAGCGAGTCCCACGCCAAGCAACGAGAGCGTCGCGGGCTCGGGGACCGGGTCTATCGGACCTATCGCGAGGTACTCCTGGCTCGCCCCCTTCGGCTCCGGCGTGAAGATGTAGACGTTCGAGAAGTCGCTCGGGCTGTCGTCGGCGACGTGCGTATACGCTGCACTGACATCACCCAACGCCGCGCCGCGTTCAGGGCCCGTAAGACCCGAGAGAGCGCTGGCAGGGTCGAAGATGTCCCACATCGCGTAGCTGAGCTCGGCAGCCTGCGTCTGTCCCGCGGAGGTCGACTGATTCACACCGAGAATCTCTTCGGCGAGCCAGGCCTCGGCCATGTAGGCCTGCTGCTGCGCGGATGCGCTGCCGGTGGTATCGAACTTGAGCGTGCCGAGGGGCGAGGTAATCCCCGACAGAGCCCTCATGTTCGTGACCGTCGCCTGCCAGATCAGCCCGAGGCCCACGTCGGTGAGGAAGTCGTCGCAGAAGATCGGCGTGGAGAAAGAGTTCGCGACGGTAAAGTGGGATGCGGAGGTAAGGCCGCTCGGACCCACGCGCGCAAAGTAGGGACTCGTGTAGTAGCCCCCCATCGCGGTGCCGGTCACGCCCGTCAGCTCCATCGAAACGGTGGTACCGCTTGCGGGGTACGCCTGCGCGACGAGCGGCGCAGCGGCTGCCGCAGCGAAGACACATCGCAGCAGCATGAGAGTCTTATTCAGTCGCATCAGGCCAATTAGGCTGCAATACGCACGCCACACTTGGTTTTACCTGGCTGGATCAATGAGTTGCACCCCAGGGGCCGATCCGTCGGTCTGGCAACTGTAACGACTTCCGACGGTGGTAGTCCGTGGCACACACGTCTCTGCCGTCCCTGAACCCGCCCTCGCCCCACGGACGCCATTCGCTATAGTCCGCCGGGTCATGCAGGAACGCCCGATTAACGCGTTCACGGTCGACGTGGAGGACTACTTCCATGTCGCGGCGCTTGCCTCCGCGATCCCGCGCGAGAGCTGGTCCACGCGCGAGTCGCGTGTGGAGCGCAATATCGAGCGCCTGCTCGCGCTGCTGGCCGACCGTGGTGTGCGCGGGACCTTTTTCGTGCTTGGCTGGGTGGCGGAGCGCTCGCCTGGCCTGGTGCGCCGCATCGCAGCGAGCGGACATGAAATCGCCTGCCATGGCTTCTCGCACCAGCTCATCTACCACCAGGCGCGCGATGAGTTTCGCGAGGAGACCCTGCGCGCGAAGCGCCTGCTCGAGGACCTGATCGGCGAGGCGGTGCTGGGTTATCGCGCGGCGAGTTTCTCGGTCACGAGCGAGTCGCTATGGGCGCTCGATACGCTCATCGATGCGGGCTTCCACTACGACTCGTCGATCTTTCCCATCCGTCACGATCTTTACGGCCTGCCGGGCGCGCCGCCCGAGCCCAATCGGCTCCGCGCGCCCTCCGGGCGGACCCTGGTGGAGTTCCCGATGTCGGCGGCGCGCTTCCTTGGAATGCAGGTGCCCGTGTCCGGTGGCGGCTACTTCCGCATTCTTCCCTTTTGGGTCACGCGGGCGGGGCTGAGGCAGATCAACACGCGTCGCGGGCTCCCGTTCACGTTCTATCTGCATCCCTGGGAGCTGGATCCGGGACAGCCGCGATTCAAGGTGAGCGCGCTATCGCGTTTCCGCCATTACACCAACCTCGCGCGCTGCGAGGATCGGCTGCAGCGGCTGCTGCGGGAGTTTGAATTCACGTCGATGCGCGAGGCACTGCGCTTGCAGGGTCTGCTGTAGAGCGTGCCATCGAGAGCCAGCTGCTCGAGGCGAGCTAATGAATCGTCGCGCTGACGACATCGGACAGAGCACCCTGGACACCGGTGCTGGTGTAGGCACTCACGGCAAAATACCAGGTCCCGGAGCTGAGGTTCTGCATCGTATAAGAGGTCGTCGAGGGGTTGTCGATCTTGACCGACTCGGTGAGATGCGCTGCGCTCGTCCCATAGTTGAGCATGTAGCCGGCAAGATCCGTGAGCGCCGAGCCATTGCTATTGGTGGTCGGCGCCTGCCAGCTCACCGTGACTCTCGGCGCGGAAGCCGGAGCTGAGGCCGTCGCGGACGGGCTCGAGCTGCCGTCGTTGCAGCCCGCAGCAGCCGCCGCGAATGCCACAACACACAACAGACGCAACGCCTGCCTGCCGATCGACAACGTCTTCGCATCAGCGTGCCACACCATCCGTCCCCCCACGTCTTGGCTCAGATCGACCGCGGGCGCAGCGTCCTCGGGCCCCAGACATACGGATGATGGTGAACGGCGGCTTCAATTCGCTTGAGCCGCTGGCAACTCCGCTATCTCAAGTCTGCAGACCTTAAAGACCGGAAGCTTTGCGTCCCCGCCTCACGGCGGGTTTGCCTCATGCAATCGCGTCAAACCAGTCCTACATATACTGTCTCGCCTCTTGCCGCTCAACGAGTCTCCACTCGGCGACAAATCACGTCCGTGTTTGTCGGCCAACAGCAACGCGCGCGACGTTAGCCCAGTTCAGACGCAGCTCGGTAGCGGGCGAACAAGTTACTGGAGGCTAGGGTCGGAATCGAACCGGCGTAGACGGCTTTGCAGGCCGCTGCATGACCACTCTGCCACCTAGCCACGGCGCGCCGCCGCGGGCGCGGGGCGGATAGTAAAACTAAAACGCCCCGCGAGGCTCGTTGCCAGCGGGGCTTGCGCTGTCTGTTGCGCTGGTTTTAGCCTAACAAAAAGCGAACAATAGGTCGAATGACAGCGCCCGCGGCCGCCCTCGTGGAACGGAGCGGAACGCGAGGCCGCCCCGCCAACCGTGCGTAGAACAAGGAGCGAGGAATGTCCGCCGCGAACGTGATGCCGGCTCCCCTGCCCGGCCTGCTCGACAAGCAACGCTACATCGCCCGGCCGGGTTTCAGCCGCTGGCTGGTGCCGCCCTGCGCGCTCGCGATCCATCTCTGCATCGGCATGGCCTACGGCTTCAGCGTGTTCTGGCTGCCGATGAGCAAGCTGATCCCGGGTGCCCCGGTCTGCGCGCACGGCTTTGTGAGCGAGCTGTTTGCCTCCGATTGCAACTGGTCGGTGGCGGACGTGACGCATACCTTCGAGATCTTCATCGCCATGCTGGGCATCTCGGCAGCCATCTGGGGCGGCTGGCTCGAGCGTGCCGGCCCCCGCAAGTCCGGTCTGATCGCGGCACTGTGCTGGGGCGGAGGCCTGATCATTGGCGGCTACGGCGTGGCGATCCACCAGCTCTGGCTCGTGTTTCTCGCCTGCGGCTTCGTTGGCGGAATCGGGCAGGGCCTCGGCTACATCACTCCGGTGTCGACCCTGATCAAATGGTTCCCCGACCGCCGCGGCATGGCCACCGGTTTTGCCATCATGGGCTATGGCGGCGGCGCAATGATCGGCTCGCCGCTGGCGGTGTGGCTGATGGCGCACTTCGCGCACGCGCACGGCGGTGCTTCCGGGGTCGCGCCGACGCTCATGGCCATGGGTGCCATCTACTTCGTGTCGATGAGTCTAGGCGCGTTCGGCTTTCGGGTGCCACCGACCGGCTGGCAGCCATCAGGCTGGACGCCTCCGGCGCAGGCGGCCGGCGGGATGATCACGAGCCGCCACGTGCATCTCAACATGGCCTGGCGGACTCCGCAGTTCTGGCTCGTCTGGGGAGTACTGTGCGTCAACGTCACCGCGGGCATCGCGGTGATCGCCATGGCGAGCCCGATGCTGCAGGAGGTTTTCGGCGCGCGCCTGCTCGGCTTGCCCGCGAGCGCCACGCTCACCGACGCGCAGCGCGCCGCGATCGTTGCCTCGGCCGCGGGCCTCGTCGGCCTCATCAGCCTCTTCAACAGCCTCGGGCGGATTTTCTGGGCGTCGGCTTCCGATTACCTCGGCCGTAAGACGACCTACTTCATCTTCTTCGTCCTGGGGATGGTTCTCTACGCGCTGCTGCCGACCTGGGGGCACCTCGGGCTCGCGGGTCTGTTCGTGGCCTCGGTCTGCATCATCCTCACGATGTACGGCGGCGGCTTTGCGACCGTGCCGGCCTACCTGGCGGACCTCTTCGGCACGCAGATGGTCGGTGCGATCCACGGGCGCCTGATCACGGCCTGGTCGGTGGCCGGTGTAGTAGGCCCGGCGCTGATCGCGAAATTGCGCGAGGTGCAGCTCGCGAGCGGCATGGCGAAGAACCTCGTCTACGACCGGACGCTCTACATCATGGCCGGACTGCTGCTCGTCGGCTTCGTGTGCAACCTGCTCGTTCGCCCGGTGAACCCTAAGTACTACATGAGCGAGGAGCAACTCGCGCGTGAGCGCTCACTGCAGCACGAGACACGCGCCGCGGCGAGCGCGCCGACTGCCGCTGGCGCCGGCGGCGTCTACGTGGCGGCCGCGTGGCTCGCGGTCGGCATCCCGTTCCTCATCGGCCTGTACATCGCGCTGGAGAAAGCGGCTGCGCTGTTCTGAGCGCGCCGGCGATGCACGGCCTGCATGCCGCCGGGAAAGCTGGCTGAGGCGTCGTAGCCGTGAGGGGGCTGGAGCGGGAAACGAGACTCGAACTCGCGACCCCGACCTTGGCAAGGTCGTGCTCTACCAACTGAGCTATTCCCGCGCTTTCCCTGTAAGTGACGCCGCGAATTCTATCATGCTTTCTGATGCCGCAGATCCGGCCAGGCCGCCCGCAGGTACATGACCATGGACACCAGCGTCGCGAGTGCCGCCACCATCGTCAGCCACACGCCGATGCGGTAGAGCGGCATCCCGACCAAGTCGTGCCGGTAGAGCATCATCGACAGGCCCGCGACCTGCAGAATGGTCTTGTACTTGCCGAGCTGCGAGACCGCCACCTTGCGGCGCTGACCGATCTCCGCCATCCATTCCCGCAGTGCGGAGATGGTGATCTCGCGGCTGATGATGATCGCGGCCGTGAGCACGATCAGCGTGTGCGCATCGCGGCTCACCAGCAGCACCAGCGCCACCGCGACGATGAGCTTGTCGGCCACCGGATCGAGGAAGGCGCCGAGGCGCGAAGTCTGCTGCCAGCGGCGCGCGAAATAGCCATCGAGGGAGTCGGTGATGCCCGCGGCCGCAAACAGCAGGCCCGCCGCGGGATCGGCCCAGGGCGCGTGCACGTAGAACAGCAGCACGATGAGTGGCACCGCGCAGATGCGCAGCCACGTCAGCGTATTGGGCAGGTTCCAGGGCATGCGCGCCTCGCCTACGAGCCTGGGTGCAGGTGATCATAAAGAGTTCGCGCCAGCGTCGCGCCGATTCCCGCCACCTGGGTGAGGTCGGCGACCCCGGCGCGCATCACCCCCTGTAGCCCGCCGAAGTGCCGCAGCAGCGCGCGGCGCTTGGCGGGACCGAGGCCCGGCACGACCTCCAGCACCGACGCGTTGTAGCGCCGCGCGCGCCGGCGGCGGTGCCCTTCGATGGCGAAGCGATGCGCTTCGTCGCGGATGCGCTGAATCAGCCGCGCCGCCGGCGAATGCGGCGGCGGCACGATCGCGCTCGGCGCCCCGTAGACGAACAGCCGCTCCTGCCCGGGCCTGCGGTCCGGGCCCTTCGCCACCCCGACCAGCGTCAGATCACCGAAGCCGAGCTCCGCGAGCGCCGCGTGCACCTCCCCGATCTGGCCGAGGCCGCCGTCGATCAGCAGCACGTCGGGCGGCGGCACCTCGCCGTCGCGCACGTGGCGGTAACGGCGCGCGAGCGCCTGCCGCAGCGCCGCATAGTCGTCCCCCGCGGTCACGCCGCTGATGTTGAAGCGGCGATACTCCTTCTTGAGCGGGCCCTCGGAGCCAAACACGACGCAGGAGGCGACCGTGCCCTCCCCGCCAGTGTGGCTGATATCGAAGCATTCGAGCCGCTCGGGCGGCTCGGGCAGGTCGAGCTCACGCGCCAGATCCGCGAGCATCTCGTCGAGCCCCACACGCTGCGCGAGCCGCATGCGCAGCGCCTGTGCGGCATTCTCGCGCGTCAGCTCCACCCAGCGTGCCGCGAGCCCGCGCAGCGGCGCGCGCACCTGCACGGCTCGCCCGGCGCGCTTGCCGAGCGCCTCGCCGAGGGCGGCGGCATCCCTGAGACGCATGCCGAGCAGCACCTCCGGCGGCGGCGCGGCGTCCGCGTAGTACTGCATGATGAAGGACGCCAGTGCCTCGCCCGCCTCGGCGAGCGGTGCGCGCGGGAAATGACTGGTGCTGCCGAGGTTGCGGCCGCCGCGCACCGGCATGACGGCGATGGCGTACTCGCCCGCCTCGCCCGCGATCGCAAAGGCATCCGCGTCACGCTCGCCCTCCTCCAGCACCACCTGCTGCGCCCGCAGGCGCTGCAGCGCGGCCAGCTGGTCGCGGATCTGCGCCGCGCGCTCGAATTCCAGCCGCGCACCGGCGGCCTCCATGCGCTTCTCGAGCTCGGTGCGCACCTCGTCGTTGCGGCCCTCGAGCACCTTGACGGCGGCGGCGATGTCCTGGGCGTAGGCCTCGCGGCCGATCAGGCCGACACACGGTGCCGAGCAGCGCCCGATCTGGTGCTGCAGGCACGGGCGGCTGCGGTTGGCAAAGAAGCTGTCGCTGCAGTTGCGGATACGGAACAGCTTCTGCAGCTGATTCAGCGTGTCGCGCACCGCGCCGGCGTTGGGGAACGGCCCGAAATAACGCGTCCCGGGGCTGCGCGCGCCGCGATAGAACAGCAGGCGCGGGAACGGGTGCTCGGCCTCGAGCTTGATGTAGGGGAAGCTCTTGTCGTCGCGCAGCACCACGTTGAAGCGCGGCTTGTGGACCTTGATGAGGTTGTACTCGAGCAGCAGCGCCTCGGTCTCGGAGTTGGTCACCGTGACCTCGATGGCCGTGATCTGCTGCACCAGGGCCTGCACCTTGGGATTGACGTTGCTCGCGGCGAAGTAGCTGCCGACGCGATCCTTGAGGTTGCGCGCCTTGCCGACGTACAGCAGCTCCTGCCCGCCACCGAACATGCGATATACGCCCGGGCGCCGTGGCAGCGATGCGATGTATTTCTTCGGCTCGAACACGCAGTCCGGTCCTTCAAGGCAGCGGCAGACCCGCGAGCCCGCAGGCCGCGCCCACCACGGCGCGAAACATATCCGGCGTCAGCCGCCGGGTCGAGGTGTTGTAGCGGCTGCAATGATAGGAGTCGACGAGATAGCGCCTGCCAAGCGGGTGCACGCGGGCATGCGCAAACGGGTAGCGCGCCCGCGGCAGGCCGAGCGCCATGAGCAGCGCATCGTGCGCGATGCGCCCGAGCGCCAGATACACGCGCACGCCGCGCAGCTCCTCGAGCTCCTGCGCGAGATAACGGTTGCAGCTGCGGATCTCCGCGGGGAGCGGCCGGTTCTGCGGCGGCACGCACTTCACGGCATTGACGATGCGCGCCGCCCGCAGCACCAGTGCGTCGTCGGCGGCCTGCGAGAACGGCCGGCTCGCCAGCCCGAACGCATGCAGCGTCTCGTAGAGGAGTATCCCCGCATGGTCGCCGGTGAACGGCCGGCCGGTGCGGTTGGCGCCATGCATCCCTGGCGCGAGTCCCACGATCACGATGCGCGGCTGCCGCGCGCCGAACGACGGCACGGGGCGCCCCCAGTAGTCCGGCTGCCGCTGGCGGGTCTGCGCCAGGTAGCGCGCGAGTCGGGGACAGCGCGTGCAGTCGGGATCGTAGACAGGAGTCGGTGAGCGCTGAGTCATCCCCGTGCCGGGCGCGCGCGACACCGGGGCAAGCCGGTGTCGCATCGGGCTGTCAGCTGCGCGGCGCGGCGCGCCGGTTGCGGCTGTGCTCGGCGATCAGCATGGCGAGCTCGAGCGCCTGCTCGTGGTTCAGGCGTGGATCGACGGTCGAGCGGTAGGCGCGCTGCAGGTCCTGGTCGGTGAGACCGCGGGCGCCGCCGGTGCACTCGGTGACATCGTCGCCGGTGAGCTCGACGTGCACCCCGCCGAGATGCGAGCCGAGCTCCGCGTGGATGCGGAACGCGAGCTCGACCTCCTTGAGAATATTCTCGAAGCGGCGCGTCTTCAGCCCGCCGGTCGTGGTCTCGGTGTTGCCGTGCATGGGGTCGCACACCCAGAGCACGGTCTGGCCGGTCTGCCGCACGGCCTCGATGGCCTTCGGCAGTGCGGCGCTCACGTCCTTCGCGCCGAAGCGGTGGATGAGCGTCAGCCGGCCCGGCTGATTCTGCGGATTGAGGAGCGTCACGAGTCCCTGCAGCCAAGCCGCGTCCATCGCCGGACCGACCTTCACCCCGATCGGGTTGGCGATGCCGCGGAAGTACTCGACGTGCGCACCGTCGAGCCCGGCGGTGCGCATCCCTATCCAGGGCATGTGGGTCGAGAGGTTGTACCAGCGGTTCTGCCGCGGGATGAAGCGGGTCTGTGCCTGCTCGTAGTGCAGATGCAGACCCTCGTGGCTGGCATAGAACTCGACCAGCGTCGCCTCGTGCACCTGCCGGCCGCTAATGCCCTCGAAGAAATCGAGCGCATCGCCGATCGAGCGCACGATGCGCTGGTAGGCGTCCTTGAGCGGCGCGTGGTGCACGAACCCCAGGTCCCAGTACTCCGGGTGATGCAGGTCGGCAAATCCGCCCTCGACGAGCGCGCGCACGAAGTTCAGCGTGAGCGCCGCGCGCTCGTAGCCGCGCAGCAGCAGCTCCGGATCCGCAGCGCGCGCGTCGGGTGTGAACTCCGGCCGGTTGACCAGGTCGCCGCGGTAGCTCGGCAGCGTCACGCCGTTGCGTGTCTCGGTGTCGGCCGAGCGCGGCTTGGCGTACTGCCCGGCCATGCGTCCGACGCGGATGATGGGCTTCTTCAGCCCGTGCAGCAGCACCAGGCTCATCTGCAGCAGGATCTTCAGCTTCTTCGCGATCGTGTCCGACTCGCAGTCGGCGAACGCCTCCGCGCAGTCGCCTCCCTGCAGCAGGAACCCCTCGCCGCGCTGGGCTGCGGCGAGCTTGCCGCGCAGCGCCTCGACCTCCCACGACACGACCACCGGCGGCAGCCGCGCGATCTGCGCCACGATGCGCTCGAGCGCCGCCGGATCGCTGTAGACCGGCTGCTGCTGCGCAGGCTTGGTCTGCCAGCTGGCGCTGTGCCAGGAGGTGGTAGCCGGGGAACGCATGTCGTTGATCCTAGCGTGCTTCGAGGGCAGAATGCGCCCCTTTTCGTGAGGGGCTTATGCACCGCGTACTGATCCTCGGGGCCGGCAAGATCGGCGCACTGATCTCCGGATTGCTAGCGGAATCCGGCAGTTACAGTATCCAGCTCGCCGACGTCGACGGCGCCGCCGCCGAGGCCGTGGTGCGCGCGCACGGGGCGGCTCACTTGAGCGCCTTCACCCTCGATGCAGGGGAGGCCAAGGCACTGGCCGCGCACCTCAAGCGCCATCCCGTGGACGCGGTCGTCTCGAGCCTGCCGTACTACTGCAACGTCGCGGTCGCAGAGGCGGCCCGCAAGGCGGGGCTGCATTACTTCGACCTGACAGAGGATGTACAGGTGACGCGCGCGGTGCGCACCATCGCCGCCGGCGCCTCCGAGGCGTTTGTGCCGCAGTGCGGGCTCGCCCCGGGCTTCATCAGCATCGCGGCGGCCGAGCTCATTACGCATTTCGACGAGCTGCGCGCTGTTAAGCTGCGCGTCGGCGCGCTGCCGCAGCATCCGAACAACGTCCTCAAGTACTCGCTCACCTGGTCCACCGAGGGCCTCATCAACGAATACGGCAATCCCTGCCAGGCGATCAGCGACGGGCGGCTGATCGAGGTCGCGCCGCTCGAAGGCCTCGAGGAAATCGAGATCGACGGCACGCTCTACGAGGCCTTCAACACCTCCGGTGGCCTCGGCTCGCTCGCCGAGACCTACGGCGCGCACTGCGAGTCGATGAACTACAAGACCATCCGCTATCCGGGTCACTGCGAGCAGATGCGCCTGCTGATGAACGACCTGAAGCTCAATCACGACCGCGGCACGCTCAAGCACATCCTCGAGAACGCGGTTCCGCAGACGCTCCAGGACGTGGTCATCGTCTACGCCGCGGTCACCGGCAAGCAGGACGGGGAACTGCGCGAGGAAAACTACGTCAACAAGATCTACCCGCAGATGATCGCCGGCCGCCTGTGGTCGGCGATCCAAGTGTCGACCGCCGCGGGCATCACTGCGGTCGTCGACCTGGTGCTGGAGAATCCCGCCGGCTACCACGGCTGCATTGCCCAGGAGCAGTTCCGCCTGACCGACATCCTCGCCAACCGTTTCGGCCGCTACTACGCCTCCGGCGGCACCAAGCACCTCTCGGGGGACGTGGTCGTGGCGGGCAAGACCGGGCATCAGCGCCGCCCCAAGGTTGCGGCCCGATGAGCATCCCGGACCTGCACGCGCTGCTGACACGCCTCGAGCTTCCGGCGGTCAGTCCCGGCGCCTGGTCCGGCATGCACGGCTGGTCGAGCGCCGCCGATGGCGCGCTCATCAACGTCAAGAGCCCGGCGAGCGGCGCACTGATCGCGCAGGTGCGCCCCGCGAGCGCCGCCGACTACGAGAGCGTGCTCGCCTCGGCCGTGGAGGCCGCGGCTGCGTGGCGGGGCGTGCCGGCGCCGAAGCGCGGCGAGGCGGTGCGCCTGCTCGGCGAGGAGCTGCGCCGGCACAAGAGCGAGCTCGGCACGCTGGTCTCGCTCGAGAACGGCAAGATCCTCGCCGAAGGCCTGGGCGAGGTCCAGGAGATGATCGACATCGCCGACTTCGCGGTCGGTCAGGCGCGCATGCTGTACGGGCTCAGCATGCACTCCGAGCGCCCCGGCCACCGCATGGCGGAGCAGTGGCACCCGCTGGGCGTCGTCGGCATCATCTCGGCGTTCAACTTCCCGGTGGCGGTGTGGGCCTGGAACGCGCTGCTCGGCGCGATCTGCGGCAACGCCTGCGTGTGGAAGCCCTCGCCGAAAACCCCGCTGAGCGCCCTCGCGGTGCAGCGGCTCTGCAACCGCGTGATGCAGGCGCACTCGCTGCCCGCGATCTTTCAGCTGTTCGTCGACTCCGGGACCGAGCTCGCGACGCGTTTCGTCGAGGACCGGCGCGTCGCGCTCGTCTCCTTCACCGGCTCGACCGCCGTCGGCCGCAAGGTCGGCGAGCGCGTCGCGGCGCGCCTCGGCAAGAGCCTGCTCGAGTTGGGTGGCAACAACGCCGTGGTCGTCGACGAGACGGCCAACCTCGATCTGGCGGTGCCGGCCATCGTCTTCGGCGCGGTCGGCACCGCGGGTCAGCGCTGCACCAGCACGCGTCGGGTGCTGGTGCACCAGGCCTTGGCCGCTGAGCTCGAGCGGCGCCTGGTGCACGCCTACGGCCAGGTGCGCATCGGCGACCCGCTCGATCCCGCGACTCTCATGGGCCCGCTGATCGATGCGGCGGCTGCCGAGCGCTTCCAGGCGGCGGTGGCCGAGGCGCGCGCCGAGGGCGGCGAGCTGCTCACCGGCGGCAACGTGCTCAAGCGCCCGGGGAACTTCGTCGAGCCGACGATCATCCGCGCGCGCAACGACTGGCAGATCGTGCAGACCGAGACGTTTGCGCCGATCCTGTATCTGATCCCGGTCGAATCCCTCGCGGCGGCCATCGAGGCGCAGAACGCCTCCGCTCACGGACTGTCGTCCGCACTCTTTACCGACAGCCTGCAGAACGCCGAAGCGTTCCTGTCCGCATCGGGCAGCGACTGTGGCATCGCCAACGTCAATCTCGGCACCTCGGGCGCCGAGATCGGCGGTGCCTTCGGCGGCGAGAAGGATACCGGCGGCGGCCGCGAGTCGGGCTCCGACGCCTGGAAGGCCTACATGCGCCGCCAGACCAACACCGTGAACTGGAGCCGCGAGCTGCCGCTCGCTCAGGGCATCGAGTTCAAGGTCGAGCCCTGAGGGCCTGGCGGCGCAGGTGAGGCGCACGGCTCCCTTCGGCACTGCGCGCCTGACGGCCCGCCGCGGTGGACATCGGGGCTGAGCTGCGCCAGGGCGCGACCCTGCATCGGCAGGGCCGCCTTGCCGAAGCCGAGCGCTGCTTCGCCCGCGTTCTCGAGCTCGATCCCTCGAGCTTCGAGGCGCTCCACATGCTCGGGCTGATCGCCGCGCAGACCGGTCGCAGCGCGCGCGCCGTCGAGCTCCTCGCCCGCGCCGTCTCGGTCAACGACAGAGTCGGCGCCGCGCATCAACACCTGGGCCTCGCGCTCAAGAACCTCGGACGGCAGGCTGAGGCGCTCGAGAGCCTCGAGCGCGCCGTGGCGCTGCGCCCCGACTCTGCGGCGGCGCACGCGAACCTGAGCGCGTTGCTCCTCGAGATGGGGCGCTCCGAGGCGGCACTCGCCAGCGCCGAGCAGGCGCTGCAGCTCTCGCGCGACTTCCGGCCCGCGCACCTCAACCGCGCCGCGGCGCTCCGCGCTCTCGGCCGCCGGCCGGAAGCGCTGGCCGCTTACGAGCGGGTGATCGCACTCGAGCCGCGCAGCGCCATCGTCCGGATCCTGCGCGGTGACCTGCTGCTGGCGCTCGACGCCGCCCTGCAGGCGCTCGAGAGCTACCACCGCGCGCTCGAGCTGCAGCCCGACATGCCGGAAGCGCTCGGCGGCTGCAGCGTCGCGCTCCTGTCGCTCGGTCGTGCCGGCGAAGCACTGGCCTTCGCGCAGCGCGCGCTCGCGCTCTACCCCGACTCGGCGCGCATCCAGGCCAATGCCGCCAGCGTGCACCTGGCGCTGAAGCGTCCGCAGCAGGCCCTCGATCATGCCGACCGTGCCGTGGAGCTGCAGCCGGATCTCTTCGAGGGGCACAATAGCCGCGCCGCCGCGCTCGCGGCGCTCCATCGCCCCGAGTCCGCGCGCGCAGCGTACGGGCGGGCGCTCGCGCTGCGCGCCAACTCGGTGGAGGCGCTCTGCGGCCTCGGCCGGGCGTGCAACGAGATGGGCGAGCGCGCGGCCGCCCGTGACGCCTGGCGCCGCGCGCTCGCGCTCGAGCCGGATCACCCGCCGGCGCACGTCGGTCTTCTCGCGGCCACCATCCCGGTGATCGCCGCATCCTCCGATGAGATCGGCCAGGCCCGGCAGGAGCTCGCCGCACAGCTCACCCGGTTCGAGACCTGGGTCGCGGGCCGGACGCTCGATGAGCCGGCCGTCGTCAGCCTCCTCCCCTCGTTCTATCTCGCCTACCAGGAGCGTCCTAACAGGGAGCTCCTCGTCCGCTGGGGCTCGCTGTGCGCGGCACTCATGCAGCGCTGGGCGCAGCGGCAGCCACCGCCGCAACCCGCCAGCGCTCCGACCGACGGGCGAACGCGCCTCGGCATCGTGACCGCGCACGCCTTCAACCACTCGGTGTTCCGCGCGCTGGTCGGTGGATGGCTCGCGTGCCTCGAGCCGCAGCGCGTGCACATCAGCCTCTTCCATCTCGCAGCCGAGCAGGACCGCGCCACCGCGGCGGCCCGGGCCCGCGCGGAGGTGATCGAGTGCGCCGGCCGCTCGCTCGAGGAATGCGTCCGGGCGATTCGCGATCGCTGCATCGAGGTACTGCTCTACCCGGAAGTCGGCATGGACGGCATGACGCTCGAGCTCGCAAGCCTGCGACTCGCGCGGCACCAGGTCGCCTCCTGGGGTCACCCCGAGACGACGGGCTTGCCGACGATCGACTACTTCCTGTCGGCCGAGGCGTTCGAGCCGGC
>JASHTN010000090.1 GCA_030040525.1 Gammaproteobacteria bacterium
AAGGACACGGGGTCGCCGGCGGAAGTCGCCGCGCGTTACAGGTTTGAGGAACTCAAGGGCACTCATCTCGTAGGGCACACGCGCATGGCGACGGAGTCGGCGGTGACGCCGGCTCATGCCCACCCATTCACCGCCGGCGCGGACTTCTGTCTCGTACACAACGGCACGCTCTCCAATCCTTTCAGCATTCGCAGGCAACTGGAATCTTACGGAATTCACTTCGAGACCGACAACGACACCGAGGCTGCCTGCCGCTTTCTGCAATGGCGGATGCGCGAAGGCGATGATCTGGAGACGGCCATCGACCGATGCTTCACCGAGCTGGATGGCTTCTACACCTTCCTCATCGGCACGCAGGACGAGCTTGCACTGGTACGCGACCCGTTCGCCTGCAAACCCGCGGTGGTGGCGGAAACCGACGACTACGTGGCGATCTCCTCCGAGTTCCGCTCGCTCGCGAAACTCCCCGACATCAAGAACGCCAGGCTTTTCGAGCCTGCGCCGGCGGAGTTCTACGTATGGACGCTGTAGGCGTTCGCAGCGAAGTCCCGCAGTCGCAGCAGCTGCGTTTCGACCTGGCAGCGGGCAGCGTGCGCGAGCTGAATCACTTGCTGCACCACGACCTCGCCAGGCGTGGCGTCCGGCGCCTCGAGGTGCTGAACCCCGATGGCGCTCACAGTATCGCCGTCGGGGTCGATGTGCCCATCGACATCGAGATCTGCGGACACGCCGGCTACTACGCGGCTGGCATGAACAAGCAGGCACGGGTCGTCGTCCACGGCAACGCAGGCACCGGCGTCGCGGAGAATATGATGTCCGGGATGGTTCGTGTCACGGGCAATGCGTCGGCTTCCGCCGGAGCCAGCGGGCACGGCGGCACACTGATTATCGACGGCGATGCGTCCCTGCGGTGCGGAATCTCCATGAAGGGCATCGACATCGTGGTCGGTGGAAACGTCGGAAACTATTCCGCCTTCATGGCGCAGGCGGGCACCCTGTTGGTATGCGGTGACGCCGACGATGCGCTCGGCGACTCGCTCTACGAAGCGGTCATCTATGTGCGCGGCAGGATCGGCTCTCTCGGTGCGGACGCCCAGGAGGAGCCGATGAGCGACAGGGACTACGGTCACGTCGGTGAGCTGCTGCGGCGGGCCGCCTACAAATATAACCCGCGGGATTTCAAGCGGGTCGCATCCGCTCGGAAGCTGTATCACTGGAATGCAGATGCGAACCAAGAGTACTGATGGCGAGGAGGTGAGCGAAAAGCTCGCTCGGGAAGAGAGCTACGGCTACGACCGCAAGGCCATCGAGTACATCCGCAAGGCCGCGGCTCATGGACTGTATGAGATCCGCGGCCTGGGCGCGAAGCGCAAGCTTCCAACCTTCGATGATCTGGTGTTCCTGGCGGGCTCGCTGTCGCGCTATCCGCTGGAAGGCTATCGCGAGAAGTGTGTTACCCGCACCCTGCTCGGCACGCGGTTCGCCAAGAAGCCGATCGAGCTGGCCATGCCGATTACGATTGCCGGAATGAGCTTCGGCGCGCTTTCGGCGAACGTCAAAGAGGCACTGGGCCGGGCGGCATCGGAGCTCGGGACATCGACCACGACCGGCGACGGCGGTATGACGCAGGAGGAGCGGCGCTCGTCGAAAACGCTCGTCTACCAGTGTCTGCCCTCCAGATACGGGTTCAATCCCGACGATGTGCGCAAGGCAGACGCAATCGAAGTGGTCATCGGACAGGGAGCCAAGCCCGGCGGTGGCGGCATGCTGCTGGGGCAAAAGATCAACCCGCGAGTCGCGGCGATGCGCACATTGCCCGAGGGCGTTGATCAGCGCTCCGCCTGCCGACATCCGGACTGGACGGGTCCCGATGATCTGACAATCAAGATCGGCGAGCTGCGCGAGATCACCGACTGGCAGGTGCCCATTTATGTGAAGCTTGGCGCTACGCGCGTGTTCAACGACACCAAGCTCGCGGTTCTCGCGGGTGCGGACGTCGTGGTCGTTGACGGGATGCAAGGCGGCACCGCGGCCACGCAAAGCGTTTTCATCGAGCACGTGGGTATCCCGACGCTGGCGGCGCTGCGTCAGGCGGTCGATGCGCTCGAAGAGCTGAACATGAAAGGGAAGGTACAGCTGGTTGTCTCCGGCGGCATACGCAGCGGTGCGGATGTTGCCAAGGCCCTGGCGCTCGGAGCCGATGCCGTGGCGATCGGGCAGGGCGTCCTGATCGCACTCGGCTGCAACAGCGATTTCTACCACCAGAATGGTCGGCGGCGCTCCGCGGTAAGCGATTACGAAAAGCTGGGTACTGCCCCCGGATTCTGCCATCACTGCCACACCGGCAAGTGTCCGGTAGGCGTGACGACTCAGGACCCGGTCCTCGAGCAGCGGCTGCAGTCCAAGGTCGGAGCCAAGCACGTTCACAATTACTTCAAGACCATGAACATGGAGCTGACCACGCTCGCGCGGGCGTGCGGCAAGTCCAACGTCCATCACCTTGAGCGCGAGGATCTGGTCGCGCTGACAGTAGAGGCCGCCGCGATGGCTAGACTGCCACTCGCGGGCACCAACTGGATACCGGGTTGTGCGAAGTGATGGCCCGGATCTTGGATT
>JASHTN010000091.1 GCA_030040525.1 Gammaproteobacteria bacterium
TTGCAGTGCGTGATCGACTAGTGCCGCGCCGCGGGTGGCAGCGAGGTCGCGGGTGGCGGCGGTGCGAGATTCCTGGCGAGAAACGCCTCGAGCGTGCGGTAGAGCGCCAGGCGCATCTCGGGACGCTTCAGGCTGTGTCCGCCGTGCCTGATCAGCACCAGCTCGTGCGGCACGTGGTCCCTGGCAAGCGCCCGCGCCATCGCCTTGCTCTCCTGCACGAGCACGGTGTAGTCGTCCCGACCATGCACGAGCAGAACCGGCACCTCGATGCGCTCGGCGTGCCGCACCGGTGACTCGGCTGCGAGCGTCGCCTGGTCCGCGCCCATCGAGTCGCTGGCGGCCGCCTGGCCGCCATAGAAGCGCGCGTCGTCGCGCGCCAGCTCCGCCATATCGGACACCCCGGCGATGCTGACCGCGCAGCGGTACAGGTGCGGCTCCTTCTCCACGCCGATGAGAGCGGCGTAGCCGCCGTAGCTCCAGCCGACGATGGCGAGGCGCCTGGGGTCGGCGATACCCGAGGAGATCAGCCAGCGGGCGCCGGCCGTGATGTCCTGGTGCATGATCGTGCCCCACGCCTGGTGGCCGGCCTCCTCCCAGGCCCGGCCGTAGCCGGTCGAGCCGCGGAAGTTCAGTTGCAGGACGGCGTAGCCGCGGTTCGCGAGCATCTGCACGAGCGGATCGTATTCCCAGCTGTCGCGCGCGTAGGGACCGCCGTGCGGCAGCACCACCGCGGGGACCCTGGTGCCGGGCGGGGTGCCCAGCGGCAGCGTGAGGTAACCCGTTATGCGGATGTCGCCCTCTCCCGGCACGACGATCGGCTTCACGGGCGCGAGCTGCGCGGGATCAATCGAGTTCAGCCGTCCGATCGGCACCACCTGGTGAGTGGTGAGATCGACCAGGTGAAACCGGGCCGGCAGCACGTCGGCATACGACACGCTGACCAGCCGCTTGCCGTCGCGCGAGGCGGAGATCACGGCGTGAAAGGCATCCGGCAGGGTGCGCTGCAGGAGCGCTTCGACCGTCTGTGCCTCGGGGTCGATGTACTCGAGGTGCGGGCGCTCGGTCTCATAAAAGAACCCGGCGACGTGCCGGTCGGACGGCCACTCGACGATCCCGGTCACGTCGACGTCCGGGCGCGAGAACACCAGCTGCAGGTCGCCGTCGCCCCCGAGGTCCATCTGCCAGACCGCGAGCCGCCCCTGGTAGGGGGCGAGCACGTACAGCTCGTTCGGATCCCGACCGAAGACCAGCGGGTCGAAGCGGGAGCGGTCGAAGCGCGGAAACTGCTCGAGCGTGCGCCAGGGCGCATTGGCGCTGCTGCGCGCGATGTACACGCCCGAGTCGCCGCGAAAGCCGTAGCCGAAGCGCACCACGCCCTGGCGGTCCACGGTCCAGTCCATCACCGGTGGATGGGCAGGCACCACGAGCCGCACGGCGCCGCTGTACACATCGAGCTGATAGACCGAGGGGAAGACCGTGCCCCTCGCGGTGAGCTCGATGAGCACGTGCCGCGGATCGTCGGGCAGCCAGTGCACGATGCGGTCCTGGAACTGCAACCCGACTCCGGTCGAGTCCTCGCCGACGCCGTCGGCGAACAGCACGCGCAGCCCGCTGCCGTCGGCGTTGACGGCAACCAGGCGTGAGGCCGGAAAGGGTTCCCCGCCCTCGCCGTACGCCATGCCCTCGAGGTGGCACAGCAGCCGGTCGTCGTTCTTGAACTCGCAGTGGCTGACGTCGTAGCCACCGCTGTAGACGTGCAGGATGGGCAGCTCGGCTCCCGAGCGCAGGTCGCGCACGATGACGGCCGGCACCCCCTGGACGGCGCCGAGATAGACCAGCAGCTTGCCGTCCGGGGAGATTTGCGGGGACTGCATCTGCGGGTAGGCGGCGAACTCCTCGAGCGGGATCAGCGGCGCGGCGGCGGCCGGCGGCATGCCGGCTCCGAGAGCGAGCGCGGCGCTCAAGCCGAGCGCGAGTGCGCGCGACACTTTCAGCCCCCGGCGGCGCCGAGCGCCTGGCTCACATCCTGTGCGAGATCGTCCGCATCCTCGAGCCCGATCGACAGCCGTACCGTGCCCGCCGTGATCCCTGAAAGCCGTTGCTGTTCCGCGTTCAGCTCGCGCCCACCCATCATCTGCGGGGTAACGACCAGCGACTCGGTGGAGCCGAGGCTGGCGGCGAGCGCGAACAGCTCGAGCGCGTCGGCGAAGCGCCGCGCCGCCGCCTCGCCGCCGTGCAGGTCGAAGCTGACGATCGTGCCGAAGTCGCGCATCTGGCGTGCGGCGAGCGCATGCTGCGGGTGCGCGGGCAGCCCCGGGTAATGCACGCGCGCCACCGCCGGGTGTGCCGCGAGGAGCTGCGCTAGCGCCGCGGCGCTGGCGCACTGTGCCTGATAGCGCACGAAGTAGGTCTTGAGCCCGCGGAGGATGAGGAAGGCGGCGTGTGGATCGAGCGTGCCGCCGAGGGCGCCGAAATCCGTGCGCATGGGCCGCAGCAGCTCGCTGCGCCCTATCACGGCTCCGCCCATGACATCACCCGCCCCCGAGGCGTACTTGGTGAGACTGTGCACGAACAGGTCCACCTGGTACTCGCCGTGCTGGTGAAAGCCCGCGAAGGTGTTGTCCATGACGACGAGCGCACCGGCCGTGTGGCCTAAGCGCGTCAGCGCGGCGATGTCGGCGATGCGGGTGATGGGATTGGTCGGGCTCTCGAAGATCACCAGCCGCGTGGGTGCGGCAAGCGCGCGCTCGACTCCCGCCAGGTCCTCGATCGACAGCATGGTATGGGTCACGCCGAAGCGCCCCAGCAGGCGCCGGATCAGGTAGCGCGTCGGATTGTAGGTTTCGACGAAGCACAGCACGTGATCGCCCTGGCGCGTGAGCGCGAGCAGGGTCTGGGAGATCGCGCCCACGCCCGAGGCGGTGACCAGACAGTCGTCGCGCCCCTGCAGCTCCGCGAGCAGCAGCTCCAGCTGGCGCGTGGTGGGGTTGGAGGCGCGCGTGTAGAAGAACCCCGGGCGCTCGCCGCGCAGGTAGCGCTCGGTGTCGGCGAGCGAGTCGAACTCGAACTTGACGCTCTGGTAGATCGGGGCCACCACGGCGCGGTTGCCCGGCGGCAGCTCTACGGTGGGTGGGTGGTTGACGCGGGTGGGTTTCTTCATGGGCTCCCGGAGTGAAGTTTACGACTCGAGCGTAAACCGGTCCGCATCGAGGTGCGCCGGAAACTTCTCGCGGAAGGCGCGCAGCCGCTCGATATCGAGCGCGACGGTCACCGATTCAGGCTCTGCGCCCAGCTCCGCGAGCGGCTTGCCGAGGTAATCGACCGCGGCGCTGCCTCCGGCATAGTCCACGCCCGCGCCGTCAGGACCGGTGCGGTTGACGCCGACGACATAGGCCTGGTTCTCGATGGCGCGCGCCCGCAGCAGCTGGGCCCACGCGTAGCCGCGCGCCGCCGGCCAGTTCGCGGCATACACCAGCAGCTCGTAGTCGAGCTCCGGGCGGCGGCGGCTGAATACCGGGAAGCGCAGGTCATAGCACACCAGGGGACAGATCGAGAGACCGCGCCAGGAGATGCTCGCCGCAGCCCTGCCGGCAGTGAAATGCTCGTGCTCGCGGGCCATGCGGAACAGGTGCCGCTTGTCGTAGTGGCGCAGCTCGCCCGCCGGCGTTGCCCATAGCAGGCGGTTGTAGTAGCGGCCCGCGGCCGCCGTGATCACGCTGCCGGTGATCGCCGCGTCGAGAGCGGCGGCACGGGCCAGCAGCCAGTCGCAGGTCGGACCCGCCGCCGGCTCGCCGAGGCGCTCGACCTCCATGCTGAAGCCGGTGGTGAAAGTCTCCGGCAGCACGATGAGATCGGTGCGGCCGGCGAGTGGCTCGAGGATTGCGGCCAGCCGCGCCCGGTTGGCCGCGGGGTCGTGCCAGACGAGCGGCTGCTGGACCAGCGTCACCGAAAACCCCGCCATAGGCTGTCCTCCTCCTACAGTCCGGCCGCGAAGGCGTTGAGGCGCGCCGCCGCCGCATCGAGCGTGGCATCGCGCTTGGCTATGCACAGGCGCAGGAAGGTCAGCGGGGCGGGCGCCGCATAGAACGGCGACAACGGGATGCTCGCCACCCCCGCTTCCGTCAACAGCCGCTCCGCAAACGTCAGATCATCGGCGGCGGCAAGCTCGCCGTAGTCGAGCAGTTGGAAGTACGTGCCCTGGGCCGGCGGCAGGCGGAAGCCGGAGGGCTCGAGCGCCGCACGCAGCCGGTCGCGCTTGGCCTGGAAGAATGCGGCGAGCTCCCGGCCCCAGTCGGGCCGCGCGGCGAGGTACGCCGCGACCGCGTGCTGGAGCGGATGCGCGATGCTGAAGGTGTTGAACTGGTGCACCTTGCGAAGCTCCGCGGTGAGCGCGCGCGGGGCCACGCAGTAGCCGATCCGCAGCCCCGTGGCGTGCAGCGTCTTGCCGAAGGAGAACACCGCGAAGCTGCGCGGCGCGAGCTCGCCGTGGCCGAGCACCGAGTGGTGACGGCCGCCGTCGAACACCACGTGCTCGTACACTTCGTCAGAGAGCACCAGGATGTCGCGAGCGCGGATGGCGGCCGCGAGCCCGTCGAGGTCCGCAGCCGTCGCGACCGTGCAGGCCGGGTTGTGCGGGCTGTTGAACAGCACCAGGCGGGTACGCGCATTCAGCGCCGCGCGCACCTGCTCCCAGTCGTAGCGGAACCCCGGCTGCGTGAGCGGCAGCCGCACGCAGCGCGCTCCCGCGAGCCGTACCGCCGGCTCGTAGGAATCGTAGGCGGGGTCGAACGCGATCACCTCGTCGCCCGGGCCGACG
>JASHTN010000092.1 GCA_030040525.1 Gammaproteobacteria bacterium
TCGACCGAGATGCTGGCCATAGTGCCCGTGGATTCCATGTGGATCGACGCCAACTTCAAGGAGAACCAGCTGGCGGGGCTGCGCATCGGCCAGCCCGTCAGGGTCAGGGTCGACATGTACGGCTCGCGCGTGCCTTACCACGGGCGGGTGCTCGGCCTCACCGCCGGCACCGGCAGCGCGCTCGCGGTGCTGCCGGCGCAGAACGCCACCGGCAACTGGATCAAGATCGTGCAGCGCCTGCCGGTGCGCATCGGGCTCGACCCGCGGGAGCTCGAGGCGCATCCGCTGTTCCTCGGGCTGTCGGCCGACATCAAGGTCGACGTGCAGGATCAGCGCGGCGCGGCGCTCTCGCAGCAGCCCGCCTGGCCGGCGCTGCTGGACACGAACGTCTATGCCGACCAGGACGCCGGCGTCGATGCCGCGATCAACGAGATCCTCGCCGCCAACCTCGAGCATGCGGCACTCAAGGCGCCGCCGACCGCGCAGCGCAACTCGCCGCGGAGCCGGCCGTGAATGCAGTCGCCGCGCGCGGCGCGGCCGGCGGCATGCACTGGTTCATCGCCCCGGTGGTCGCGCTCGCGGCGTTCATGGAGATCATGGACATCTCGATCGCCAACGTCGCGCTGCCGCACATCGCCGGCTCGCTGTCCTCGAGCCAGGACGAATCCACCTGGGTGCTGACCAGCTATCTGGTCACCAACGCCATCATCATGCCGATCTCCGGCTGGCTCGCGAACACCTTCGGCCGCAAGCGTCTGTTCCTCACCTGCATTTCGGGGTTTACCGTGGCGTCGCTGCTTTGCGGACTGGCGCCGAACCTGCCGACTCTGATCCTGCTGCGCGCGCTGCAGGGTGCGACCGGCGGCGGATTGCAGCCGGTGGGCCAGGCGATTCTCAACGACAGCTTCCCCATCGAAAAGCGCGGCATGGCGTCGGCGATCTACGGTATCTCCGCGGTGGTCGCTCCGATCATCGGCCCGACTCTCGGCGGCTGGATCACCGATAGCTACGAATGGCGCTGGATCTTCCTCATCAACGTGCCGGTCGGCATTGTGCTGGTGCTGCTGGTGCAGTCCGTGGTCAAGGAGCGCGGCGCCGCCGCCCGCCCACCCCGATCGTTCTCGATCGACTGGTTCGGCTTCGGTTTCGTGGCCCTGAGCCTCGGGTGCCTGCAGGTGGTGCTCGACCGCGGCCAGGAGTCCGACTGGTTCAGCTCGACGCTGATCACGACCCTGGTGATCATCTCGGCGACGGCATTCGTACTGCTCGTCTGGCGGGAGCTGCATCACGACAATCCGATGGTCGACCTGCGCCTGATGAAGAACCCCGACTTCGCGGTCACCTTCGTCCTGATGCTGATGCTCGGCTTCATGCTGTTCGGCAGCACCTTCCTGATCCCGGCCCTGGCACAGCAGCTGATGGGCTACCGCGCGGTGGACGCCGGCCTGGTGCTCTCGCCCGGCGGCGTCATTACCATCGTGCTGATGCCGCTGGTCGGGCGCGCGATCAACAAAGTGGATCTGCGGCTGCTGACGGCGATCGGCCTGATCGTCGGCAGCGGAGCGCTGCTGCTCATGACCAATCTGTACCTGGACGCTTCCTACACGAGCCTGGTGTGGCTGCGCCTGCTGCAGTCGGCCTCGCTGCCGTTCCTGTTCCTGCCGATCAACCAGCTCGCCTTCCGCGACGTCCCCCCGGCCAAGACCAACAATGCCTCGGCGCTGATCAACCTGGCGCGCAACTTCGGCGGCAGCATCGGCGTGGCGGTCGCCTCCACCGAGCTCACGCGCCGTGCGCAGTTCCATCAGAGCCGCCTCGTCGAACAGATGCAGGGACTCAATCCCTCCTACCCGGACTTCGCACAGCACGTGGCGCACGCGTACGGCACCACGCCCGACTCCTCGCTCACCCTCGCGGGCATTTACCAGACCGTCGTGCAGCAGGCGACGCTGCTCTCCTATCTGGACGCCTTCAAGCTGCTCGGGATGGTCTTCCTCGTGCTCATCCCGTTGCTGCTGCTGGTCAAACCGGGTAAGGGTGGCGTGAGCGGGGTTCCAGCGCACTGACGGCCTGCACCTGTGTGAGCGTACGGGCGCGCTATACTGCTCGCGCTTATGCCTCAACCGGTCTGCTCACCGGCCTCCGGCGAGCCGCTCATGGGGTCGGGCTCCGCCTCGGTCGCGACCACGACCAGCGAGCGGCGCCTGACCCGCTGCGGCATCCGCCCGACCGCCCAGCGGGTGCGGATTGCGACTCTGCTCCTGTCCGCGCCCCAGCATCTCTCGGCTGAGCAGATCCTTGCGAATCTGCGCGCCTGCGGGGCGCGCATCTCCAAGGCGACCGTATACAACACCCTCAACCTGTTCGCCGAGCACGGCTTGATCCGTCAGCTCTCGGTGGACGGCTCGCGGGCCTGGTTCGACTCCAACGTCGATCCGCACTACCACTTCCATGACCTGACGAGCGGCGCCCTGATCGATGTGCCGGTGCCCGAGGTCGAGTTCAGCCGCCTTCCCGCGCCCCCGCCCGGGACCGAGGTTGCCGGCATCGATCTGGTGATCCGGCTGCGGAAAAAACTGTAGAATCCGGCCGCCGCGCGCCGGGATAGCTCAGTTGGTAGAGCAGCGCATTCGTAATGCGCGGGTCGTAGGTTCGAGTCCTATTCCCGGCACCGTTTTCCGAGGGCCGGCCCCCCAGGGGCGGGCGTGTTGGCCGGCGGCAGGATCGGCCCGTCGCCGATCGGCGTCTGTTGGGCGCTTCTGCGCAGAGAATGTAGCACGGGCCGTTTAAACTTCCGCCCGGCGAAGCGGTTCTAAGCATTTGACCTATTGGGAGCCTCCGAGTGGGGACGAGCCCGGAACATATCGATCCCGAAGCCCAGGACGAGCAGGTCACCTGGATCGGGCGCGAGCGTGTCGGATTCGACCGGGCGCCGTCGCCGGAAGCACCGGCCTCGGTCCTGAGCGCGGAGAGCGCCGCGGAAGAGCCGGGCCTGCTGCGCAAGTGGCTCCTGCCCGCGGGAGTGGTGCTGGTCGCGCTGCTGGCCGCCTCCGCGTCCTTCATGCTCATGGGCCGCAAGCCCCACGTGACGCCCCTCATGCACCAGGAGGAAGTCCCCCTGGTCACCGTCATGACCCCCGTCCTGAAGGAAGTCACGGCAACCGTGAGCTTTACCGGAGCAATTGCCGCCCGTTATGACATGCCGATCGCGAACGAAGGCGACACCGCGCGCATCGTCGGCGTCTATGTCTGGCCCGGCGACCATGTGCGCAAGGGACAGCTGCTCGCGAAGCTCGACGACTCGGTGCTGATTCCGCAGATCAACCGCCTCGCCGCCTCGCTCGATCAGTCCCGCGCTCAGGCCGACCTCTCGGCGGCGGAATACAAGCGCGCGCTCGGCGTTCAGGCCGCGGGCGCACTCTCCGCGGAGGACATCGAGAAGCGGCGCGCCGCGGCAGTGACCGATGCCGCCAGTGTCAAGGTGGCGGCCGCGCAGCTCGCAGAGGCCGAGGCGCGCCTCGCCCGCACGCGCGTGACGGCGCCGATCGCCGGCACGGTGCTCACCCGTCACGCCGAGGTCGGCCAGATCGCCAGTCCCGGCGGCGAGACGCTGTTCCGCATCGCGAGCGGCGGCGAGGTCGAGATGCGCGGCCAGATCGCCGAGCAGGATCTCGCGCAGGTGAAGGTCGGGCAGCCAGCGACGGTGTACCTGACCGGGCTCTCGCGTCCCTTCCAGGGGCACGTGTGGCTGCTCGGCGCGGTCATCGATCCGCAGACCCGCCTGGGCGAGATTCGCATCGCGCTCGAGCCCGATCCGGCCCTGCGCCCGGGCGCCTTCGCCCGCGCCGAGGTGACCATCGCCAGGGCGCGCCGGCCGGTGTTGCCGAAGACCGCGGTGTTCTCCGACGACGCCGGCAGCTACGTCTTCATGGTCGACGCTCAGGGGCATGCGATGCGGCACGCGGTGCGCGTCGCGGACACCTCCGAGGACGGCGTGGTCATCGGCTCGGGCCTCGCCGGGGATGAGCGTGTGGTGAGGACCGCAGGCGGCTTTCTGCGCGAAGGTGAGTCGGTCAGGACCACCACCGAGGTGGCCCAGCCGCCGCCATGAGAAACATATCCGCCTGGGCCATCCGGCA
The DNA here is from genome assembly GCA_030040525.1 of Gammaproteobacteria bacterium. Taxonomy (GTDB): domain Bacteria; phylum Pseudomonadota; class Gammaproteobacteria; order Steroidobacterales; family Steroidobacteraceae; genus 13-2-20CM-66-19. The sequence goes on from JASHTN010000092.1 coordinate 4,140, forward strand.
TCCGCTGCCGCCGGTGATGCTGTTCGTGGTGCTCTTCTTCATGGGCATCGCGGCCTTCATCCGGCTGCCCATCACGCTCGACCCGGACATCTCCTTTCCGCTGGTCACCGTCACCATCGTGCAGCCGGGCGCCTCCCCGCAGGAGCTCGAGACACAGGTCATCCAGAAGGTCGAGGCGGGCGTCGCCGGCATCGGCAACATCGACAACATCACCTCCTGGGCACCCGAGGGCGAGGCCAACATCTCGATCCAGTTCAACATCGGCACGCCGATCGACCGCGCGCTCGCCGACGTGCGCGACGCGGTCTCCAAGGTGCGCCCGCAGCTGCCGCAGACCATCCAGGAGCCGGTGGTCCAGCGTGTCAATACCGACGGCCCGCCGATCGTCTACTACGGCGTGAGCTCGAGCACGCTCACCGAGGAGGAGCTCTCCTGGTTCGTCGATAACACGGTCACCAAGCGGCTGCTCGGCGTTGCCGGCGTCGCCCAGGTGCAGCGCGGCGGCGGCGTCAACCGCGAGATCCGCGTCGAGCTCGATCCGGCGCGCATGCAGGCGCTCGGCATCACCGCCGTCCAGGTCAACGACCAGCTGCGCAACCTGAACCTGAACTCGCCCGGCGGACGGGCCGAGGTCGGCGGCGGCGAGCAGACGATCCGGGTGCTCGGCGGGGCGCGCACTGCGGCGGCGCTCGGCGAGACGCAGGTGATGCTGCCCGGCGGCCGCTTTGCGCGGCTCTCCGACCTCGCCGACGTGAGCGACAGCGTGGGCGAGATCCGCAGTCTCGCGCGCCTCAACGGACGCCCCGCCACCACCTTCGCGGTCACCAAGACCAAGGGCTCGTCCGACGTCGCGGTCTACGACGGCGTCCAGACGGAGCTCGCCAAGATCCGCAAGGAGAACCCCGAGGTGGTGATGAGACAGATCTTCACCACGGTGGACTACACCAAGGAGACGTACCACTCCGCGCTCAGCGCCTTCATCGAGGGCTCACTGCTGGCCGTGCTCGT
>JASHTN010000093.1 GCA_030040525.1 Gammaproteobacteria bacterium
CGGAACTGGATTGCGCGATCGAGCGCCATGCGCCTTTCCAGCGCTACGTGCGCGCCTGGCCGGTCGATTACCGCGCCGCGCAACGGATAGCCGATCTGCCCTATCTGCCGGCCGGTGTATTCAAGGCAGATCCGCCTCTCGCGCTCGTGGCAGCGGAGAAGGTCGTGCGCACGCTCGCATCCAGCGCCACGACCGGACAGTCTCCCAGCCGCGTGGCCCTGGATGCAGAGACCGCACACCGCATGGCAAAGGGGGTCACCGCGATCCTTCGCGATTTCATCGGACCGGCGCGCCGTCCCTATCTGGTGATCGATACGCCGCAGAGCCTTGCGGGCGGCGCGCAGCTCGGGGCGCGCGCCGCGGCTGTTCAGGGTCTGCGCAACTTTGCAACCGACATCGTCTGCTGCCTGAAGAGCCAGGAGCCCGACGGGCTGGAGATCGACGAGCCGCAGCTGCTCGGTTTCGTGCGGCAGGTGGGCGTGGGGCCGGCTCTCGCCTACGGGTTTACCTACGTCGTCTGGCGGCATCTGGTGCAGCCGTTGCGCGCCCGCGGCGTCAGCTTGCCGATGCCGAATCTGCGGCTGCTGCACAGCGGCGGTTGGAAGCGCTTGGCTGAGCAGGCGGTCTCACGGGCAGCCTATGCGGCCGGGGTGGCCGAGCTGTTCGCGTGCCGCGCCGAAAATGTCGTGGATTTCTACGGCATGGTTGAGAATGTCGGTGTCATCTATCCCGACTGCGCGCACGGCAACAAGCACGCGCCGGCTTTTGCCGAGGTCATCATTCGCGACCCACTGACGCTCGAGCCGGTGCCGGTGGGCGAGCAGGGCCTGGTGCAGGTCTGCAGCGCGCTCGCCACGAGCTTCCCCGGTTTTGCCGTGCTGACAGATGACATCGCCGAGGTCATGCACTACGACGGCTGTCCGTGTGGCAGACGCGGCATCGGCTTCAGGTTCGTCAAGCGTGTACCCAAGGCCGAGCTCAGGGGTTGCGGCAACATCGACGCTCTGCGACCGCGCGCGCCCGCAGAGCGAGCATGACGACGTCGAGTCTGATCCGCAGCGTCGCTTCGCCCGATGAGATCGCGGCGGCTGCGGCACGCCTGCGGCAGTGCGTGCGGTCGCGGCAATTGACCGCGCGGCAGGTGATCGAAATCCTCGAGCGCTGGGGCGCAGCCCTGCGCGGAGCGGAGCTCGATGCCATCCCGGGCGTGCCGTTTCTGCGGCTGTGGCTGCGCCGCGGGACACTCGAGCCCATCGTGATCCAGGAGCTGGGCCCCGGCGCCCTGGCGGGCGAGTGGCGGGACGAGCGCGGGGCACGGCTGCGGATTTTTCCGCAGGGCGTCATCGGTCACTGGCCGGCGGCCAACATCGAGATCCAGCCGCTGCTGTCGCTGTCGTGTGCCCTGCTCGGCGGCAACGCGGGACTCGTGCGGGTACCGGACAGCCTGATGCAACAGACCGCCGCAATGCTCGCCAGGCTCGGGGAAGTCGACGGCGGCAGCGTGCTCGCGGAGCGCATCTTCGTCGCAGGCTTTGACCACGCGCGAGATGACCTGCAGCGCGCGATGGCCGCAGGCGTCGACGGCGCGATGATCTGGGGCGGCGCCGAGGCGATCAGCCAGATCCGGGCGCTGCCCTTTCCTCCCTGGGCGCGGCTGGCGATGTTCGGCCCGCGCCTGTCGGTCGCGGCCATGGACGGCGATTGCTGGGCAGATGGACCCGAACGCGCCGCGTGGTGCCAGCGCATCGCGCGTGACGTCTGGCAGTTTGATCAGCAGGCCTGCTCCTCTCCGCAGGCGCTGTTTCTCGAGCGGCGCGCCGGCTCCGATGTGCAGGCATTCGTTCGGGAGCTGGCGGCGGCGCTCGCAGCGGAAAACCGCGTGCATCCACGTCACGAGATCCATCCGGCGCTGACCTCGGCCATCTGCCTGGCGCGCGCCGCCTGGCTGTTTGGCGATGCCGCCCGGCAGGCCGTCTTTCCGGCGACTCCCGATTGGACGCTGCTGATCGGAGCCGGCCCCGACTTGCCCCAGCCGGTGCAGGGACGAACACTCAACATCCTGCTGGTCGACGAGCTCGCGGAGCCGATCGCCAGGTTCGACGGCACGGTGCAAACGCTCGGTCTGGCAATAAAGGATGCAGCCAAGGAGGCTGCCCTGGCACAGGCTGCCGGCCGCAACGGCGTGGACCGGATCGTGAAATTGGGCCGCATGCACGTGTTCGGCTCACCGTGGGACGGTTCCGATATGATCCGCCCCATGGTGCGTCTGGTCCGTCATGTGCCATCGAACAGCGGGCACAGCGCGAGTGGGCAGGCCGGGAAGCCATCGTGAAGAGCGCCGAGGCATTCCTGACCGCACTCGAGCGCCGCTTCAGGTTGCTGGCACCGCATGCCTTGGCCACGTTCGACGCGAATCGCGAGCTGTGCTCATGGCTGCTCGACCCGCTGGCGCGCTGGGCGGAGGCGGCCTACGGCGAGAAGGCCTTTGATGAGGCGGCGCTCGGCTATGCGAGGTACTGTCTGGGGGTTGCCCAGGCTCAGGCGATCTATGAGCGCGCCGGTCGCTACACGCCGGAGGCGATGCCGGAGATCGTCTCCGGCGTTTACGACGACGCGGGCTACATGATCCCGTACATGTGGGCGGCGATCCTCATTTATGCCTTCTGGCCGTCGATGATCGGCCACCTGGCGCTCTTCCGGGATGACTTCCTGCGGCGCCTGCCCCCGGGCGCCGCAGTACTCGAGCTGGCCTGTGGTCACGGCGTGCTGAGTCTGCTGGCTGCAGAAGAGCGCCCCGACATTCGCGTCACAGGTCTGGACATCAGCGCACCGGCAGTCGCGGTGGCAAACCGCCTGCTGGCAGTTTCCGGTCATGCCGAGCGGGTTCACTTCGGCGTTGCGGATGCGTTGCACCCGCAGGAGGCGGGCCGCTCGGCTGGCTACCAGGGAGTTGTTTCGGCGATGCTGGCGGAACATCTTCCGACACCGAAACCGCTGTTTGGGGCAATTGCGGGCTACCTGTCGCCCGGCGGCCTGGTGTTCTTCAGTGCTGCGCTCGAATCCGCGCAGCGCGACCATGTGTTCGAGTTCCACATGGAAAGCGAGCCGCTGAGGATGGCTGAGGAGGCGGGGCTGCGGGCATCACGACTGGTTTCGGATGCCAGCGCCGTCTCCGCCCGGTCGAGATTTCTGCCGCGCGCCACCGCAATGATCCTGTGTGCCCGTTGAGCGGCAATCGGCCTGGCAAGCGCTGACATGGCTGCGCCGCTCATGACGTTTGCGGAAGTATGCGAGCTCCTCAAGCAGCGCTTCCCCATGATCATGGTGGACACCGTTGTCGAGCTCGTGCCGGAGCGCCGCATCCGCACGACGAAGAACGTAAGCGGCAACGAAATCCAGTTTCTCGGCCATTTCCCCGGCTACGCGATCATGCCGGGCACGCTGATCGTGGAGGCGTTCGGGCAATCCGCCTCGATCCTCTTCCTGCGGAGCACCACCGCGCCCATGCTGCCCGGAGAGTTTCTCGTTCTGGGCGTGATTCGCGAGATGCGCTTTCTCGCGCCGGTATTTCCCGGCGACCGCCTGGAAATCACCGTCGATATCGTGAAGATCGCCGGAGACATCACGCTCGTGGAAGGGGAGGTCTCGGTCGACGCGACCGTGGTCGCGCGCGGCAAGCTTGGCTTTGCCCGGCGCAGTCTCGACCCCGGCCTCGCGCGGCGCGATTCCCAGCCCGGGCCTCCTCCAGGCAGTTGAGCAGCTAGTTCCGTACGCGAGACGCCTACGTCTCGGCGTGATCCCGCTCCGCCTTGCGGGTTGCCGGCCTGCGGCGCAGCAGCTCGGCATGCCGTCCGAGCTTCGGCAGCCCTGAGAGGAGCGGCCGGTCCTCGTCCGGATACCAGCCGGCGAGCATATGCAGGTAAGGGTCCGCAGCCGACAGCTTGTCACCGAGCACGTAGGGCGAAAGCTCGTCGTGGATGCGCTCGAGATGGCGGGCATAGTCCGCCAGAGCCTGCGCCTTGATGGCAGCGGCCGCGGCAGCGCCATCCTCGCAGTAGCGCTCGGAGTAGTAGTAGCGCAGCGCCGTCTCGTAGACGTTCGCGGACAGGAACACCATCCACTGCAGGAAGCGGGCATGCGCGCTGCTGCCGGCCGCTGGCGCGAGGCCCGCCTCCGGATAGAGGTGGGTCAGGTGGATGAGGATGGCGGCGGATTCCACCACCACGGTGTCATCGGGCAGCACCAGCACCGGGATCTTTCCGCTCGGGTGGATGCGGCGCAAGGTCTCGAGATCCGCGGGGGTCTTGCTGACCCAGATGATCTCGTACGGAGCGCCGGCCTCCTCGAGCACGATCTGCGGGGCCAGGGACCCGGCGTTGACCCGCCCGTAGAGTTTGTATGTGCCGCGAGTCATGCCTCTTCCCCCGAGTCGACCTGGTCGTTGTCGCAGTTTATCCCCGCGGTTCCCCTCGGCGGCCGGTAAACTCCCCGGAATGCCCAACAATCCCGCAGAAACGCCTGAGCGAGCAAAGCCTGCAAAACCAGGCCTTGCCGACGATTTTCCCCGTGGAGAAATTGATCGGCGCGTCTGCGTCGCTCCAATGCTGGACTGGACCGAGCAAGTCCATTTAGCTTTATAGCTCAGTGGCTTAAGCGCTCCGAAGAGGGCTTGTCTCCTTTACGTCTCCGCAAAAGGTGGCTGATGTCGCCCCCGCGCGCCCAGCCGTGTCCGAGGGACTCCACACGGCTTGTTATAACGTGTAATAATGCGAATAATGAGGCGCTTATGAAGGTCCCATTACGCCGCATTGGAAACTCCCTCGGAGTCATTCTGCCAAGAGTGGTGCTCGAAGCTTGGGGAGTGGGAGAGGGCGACCCGCTTGAACTCAACGAGCAGGGCCTGCGCCCGCTCACGCGCGGGGGATTTTCACATCAGGAATTGGATCAGCTCAGACGTGCGCTGTCTCTTGCAGTGGTGCGCCGTTGCACGCCGCGCGAGATACGTGCACAGATTCTGGCAAACCTCCACCGTTGGCAGCGACAAGGAGTATGGGTTTCCGCCTATGACGAATGGCGCGGCATCGCTCAAAGTGACGATGACGGGGTGCTATTCGCCGCGATGCTGGGGCACGATGAGGAGGCCGTAAGGTTGCGGCAATCCATGCCGTATGTGGGCCTGTTGCCGCAATCCGAGGTGAGGAAACTCTATGAAGAAGCAGGAGCTTGATCACGTGCTTCGAGCTGCCGGCCGGATCACTGGTGAAAAGCAATTCATAATTATTGGCAGCCAGGCTCTTCATGGGAAGTATCCGGATCTTGCCGACGACATCGTCAAGTCTGCGGAGGTGGACCTGCTAGCTGCAAAGAGTCCCAAACGAACCGAGTGGTTGAATGCAATCGGCGTTTACTCGCAGTTTCACGAGACCTTTGGCTACTACGCCGATCCGGTTGACGAGAAGACTGCGACACTTCCCAAGGGCTGGAGGGGGCGACTGGTACATCTACCGCCGGGGAACACGGAAGGGGTCAAAGGACTGTGTTTGGAACCCCATGACCTGGCAATCGCAAAGTACGTCGCTTCCCGTGACAAGGATCTTGTCTTCACGCGAGAGCTCGCTCGCCGTGGGATCGTTTCCGAAGAGAGATTGTTTTCGCTGCTGGACCAGACCCAACTCGACGAGCGCACGCGCGGTCGAATCCGCGAGCAGATCAGCCGTGACTTTCACGCCGAGCGAGACCTCGGGGACCGCGCAACTGAAAGCGGCCACTGACCGGCACCGCGGCTGATGATCTGGAGACGGTCAAGGCACGCGGGAGGGCGGAGTGGTTGAACCTGCGCCACCAAGCTGGGTGAAGTCCCCGACCTCCAACCCAACTCGAGCGGGTGACTCATCGAAGCGCAGCGAGTCAGAGCTTGACTCCGGCGAGAGTCTGGATGACGACGCGTCCGAGTAGCAATTCCGGCGGCGCATCGAAGTTAGATCGTCGCGTCGCCGTGGCGCCCATGATGGAGTGGACCGATCGCCACTGCCGCTACTTTCTGCGCGGCTTCTCCCCGGACGTGCTGCTGTACACGGAAATGATCACGGCCGCGGCCATCGTGCGCGGCAGCCGCACGCGGCT
>JASHTN010000094.1 GCA_030040525.1 Gammaproteobacteria bacterium
AGCCGCGTGCGGCCGCCTCCCGGGCGGAGTGGCGGCGCGTTGAGCGTCGGCGGACTGCGTCATGGGCGGCATTATCCGCGAGCCGGGCGCGGCCGCGCGAGCCGCTGCGCGCGCTGCAGTACATGCTGGTATTCTTTGCGCCCGTGAGTTCATCACGGGCGGTCATGTCCCGTTTCGGGGCGTTGAGGTTGCTGCTCGCAGTTCAGTGCCTCGCGATGGCGGCGGCCGCCAACGCCGGCGCCGCTGACGACCCGAGCCACCAGCCCGATGCTTTGCCGACCACCCGTCCGCGCGTCGGACTGGTGCTGTCCGGCGGCGGCGCCCGCGGCGCCGCCCACGTCGGCGTGCTGAAGGTCCTCGAGCAGCTGCACGTGCCGGTGGATGCCATCGCCGGCACCAGCATGGGCGCGGTGGTCGGCGGACTGTACGCGAGCGGCCTGTCGGCGCGCGAGATCGAGAAGATCATGACCTCGCTCAACTGGCAGAGCGCCTTCCGCGACCGGCCGCCGCGCGAGGACCTGACGCTGCGTCGCAAGCAGGAGGATCAGAGCTTCCTGGTGAAGTTTCCCCTCGGAGTGCGCGGCGGCAGGATCGTGCTGCCGAAGGGCCTGATCGAGGGGCAGCGCCTCAACGAGATACTGCGGCGGCTGACGCTCCCGGTGGTGCGCATCACCAACTTCGACGACCTGCCGACGCGCTTCCGCGCGGTGGCGACCGACCTGGAGAGCGGCGAGCCGGTGGTCATGGAATCGGGCGACCTGACGAGTGCCATGCGCGCCAGCATGTCGGCCCCCGGCATCTTCGCGCCGCTGGAGCGCCAGGGCCGCGTATTGGTCGACGGCGGCATCGCCGACAATGTGCCGGTGGACATTGCGCGCCGCATGGGCGTCGATGTCCTGATCGTGGTGGACGTCGGCGCACCGCTCCTGCAGCGCAACCGGCTCACCGACGTCACCAGCATCTCCAACCAGATGCTGGCGATCCTCATCCGCCGCAACGCCGAGCGGCAGCTCGCCACGCTCGGCGCGCGGGACGTGCTGATCGCCCCGCCGCTCGGCGACGCCTCCTCGTTCGACTTCGGCGCCGTCGGCCGCGTCATCGGCATCGGCGAGGCTGCGGCGCGTGCCGATGCTGCGCAGCTCGAGCAATTCGCCGTCAGCGACGCGGAGATGCAGCGCTACGAGGCGCGCCGCGACGCGCTGCGCCGGCCGCCGCCGGTGATCCGGTTCGTCAAGGCCGAGAGCGGCTCGCAGGAGTACTCCGATGCGCTCGGCAAGCTGTTCGCCGACATGACCGGCAAGCCGCTCGACCCCGATGCGGTGGCGCGGCGCGTGAGCGCGCTCTACGGGCAGGGCGGTCTCGATACGCTCGACTATCGGGTCGTCGGCCAGGAGAGCTACTACGGCCTGTCGATCGATGCGCGTCCGAGCTCGATGGGACCGAACTACCTGCGCTTCGGCCTGAGCCTGCAGGACGACTTCCAGGGCAATGCGCTCTACGACGCGGCGATGCGCTTCGTGATGTCGGATATCACCCGCAACGCCGGCGAGTGGGTCACGGACCTGCAGGGCGGCACCACCTCGCTGGTCTCGACCGAGCTGTTCCTGCCGCTCGCGCAGTTCTCCGGCTGGTTCGTCATGCCGCACATCTCGGACGAGGGGCGTGACCTCTTCATAGTCCAGGGCCAGACCCAGAACCTGGAGGCCGAGTACCGCGTTCACAGCTTCAACTACGGCTCCGACTTCGGCTACCAGTTCAGCAACTGGGGAGAGCTGCGCACCGGCGTGCAGCGCGAACAGGGGCACTACGTGCTCGAGATCGGCGATCCGACCGATCCGAGTCTGCCGGTGCCGGACCATACGCCGTTTGATCTGCAGGACTATTTCGTACGCTTCACCTACGACCGGCTCGACGACGTGAACTTCCCGCACAGCGGCCAGCAGGCCATGCTGCAGTGGAGCGGCAACCGCGATACCGCCGGCATCGCCCAGACCTCGGACCAGGTCACCATGAGCTACCTCGGCGCCTACTCGTTCGGGCGCAATACGCTGTCATTCTCCGCCGCGGGCGGCATGACGCTGCAGTCGCACATCACGGATATCAACCTGCTGTTCCCGCTCGGGGGCTTTCTCAACCTGTCGGGGCTGCGCGCGGAGTCGCTCCTCGGACCCGATTTCGGCATTGCGCGTGCGCTCTACTACCGGCAGATCGGCCGTGGCGGCCTCGGCTACTTCGACGTGCCGACGTATCTGGGCATGTCGCTCGAGATGGGCAACGTCTGGCAGAGCCGCAGCGTAGCGAGTTTCGGCAACACGCAGAAGGACGCGAGCATATTCCTCGGCCTGGACACGCTGCTCGGGCCGCTCTATATCGCCACCGGCTTCGATCAGCACGGCAACGAGGCGTTCTACCTGTTTCTCGGGCGAACGTTCTGACTACAGGCCGCGGCTCTCGGCGAGCTTCTCGATCTTCTGGAACACGATCGACGGCTTGTCGCCGGCCCGCGAATACTCGTGCCGCCGGCTCATCTCCGCCAGCGCGGCGTCGCGCTCCTCCGGCGTCGGATACCAGTGCTGCCGGTGCCACTCGGGCCCGAGGAGCTTGCGCAACGGATCCCCCGGCGGCAGGCTGATGCGGATGCCGTACGGGCGCAACCGCTCGATCGGCGGGGTGGTGAGATTCTGCGGTTGACTGATGCCCATGGGTTTGCAAGCTTAGCACCCGTAAGGAGGCAGCTCATGGCCAGGAAACAGACGATGCCCGTCCGGGAGCAGGCGCTGCCCGGACGCAACACGCCGCTGCGCGTTCCCGAGGCCCATTTCGTGAACGGCCATCGCACGGTGCCGCCGTTTCCGGCGGAAATGCAGGAGGCGATCTTCGGTCTGGGTTGCTTCTGGGGCGCCGAGCGACTCTTCTGGGAGATGCCGGGGGTGTACTCGACGGCGGTCGGCTATGCCGGCGGCTTCACGCCGAATCCGACCTACGAGGAGGTATGCACCGGAGACACCGGGCATGCCGAGGTGGTGCGCGTCATCTTCGATCCACGGCGCATCGGCTACCCGGAGCTGCTGAAGGCGTTCTGGGAGTCGCACGATCCCACCCAGGGCATGCGCCAGGGGAACGACATCGGTACGCAGTACCGCTCCGTGATCTACACGTGCACCCCCGCGCAGCGCGCCGCCGCTACCGCGTCCCTGCACGCCTACCAGGAGCGGCTCACCGCGGCCGGTCGGGGCAGGATCACCACCGAGATCCGCGATGCGCCGCCGTTCTTCTACGCCGAGGAATATCACCAGCAGTACCTGGCGAAGAACCCGGAGGGTTACTGCGGGCTCGAGGGATGCGGCGTGCGATTTGATCCCGCGGAGCTGCAGATAGGGGAGAAGGCGTAGTCGGCGAAGTGAGCTAAGAGCGGCTTTGCCGCTTGAGTTGGCGAACGCCCCCGGGGACCCCCGTAGCCGCCTTCAACAATTCAACAGCAGTAAAATTCAACAACAGTAAGATGCCGGTTTAAAGATATGCTGAGACTTGCACTGAATGCCCAGTCAAGGGCAAGCGCACCCGTTCCGCCGTCGCGTCAAAATCCCTCCACGGCTTTCCGTCAATCTCTACCTTTCGGATCCTCTCTCCCTCCGGCAGCCGTACCACCAGCCAAGTTCTTTTAAGCCTGTTACAAGTCGGCAGCTGTACGGTTGCTTCGACTCCTGACTTGCTCCCGGTCATCGTGTAGCTGACCGGCCCAAAGTGGGTCGGTGCGTTCTTCAGTCCAATCTTTTCGCCTGCGGCCAGCCAGCGGCGCGGTGTCCCTGAAGCCAACCAGAGGCTGTCCCCGTCTTCCCGCAACAGCATGGCCCTGAACCGCTTCGTCAGCCTTCCTTCATCAGCAGTTTTGACCAGATCTCCCTGCGTGTAGCCCCATTGGTAATATTCCTCCGTCAGACAGTTAAGATCCGGAAAGTGCGTAGCCACGAAGGCGTTATATGTGCTGCGGATGGCGGCAGGAACCTCATTCCGGCGCAGATACACCGGCGCCGGATTCTGATTCGCTTGAAATACCATACCCCCCCGGCTGAACCAGTCCTTCTCATCCACCCATCCGTGTACGTTCAGTCCCAGCGGAACCGAGGTCGTCAAATTGTCCTCCCAATCGTCCAGAATCCACTCCGCTTGGGGCTCGTTCACGCTGAAGATATCCCGGAGCAACAAGCAGATGGGCCCCGCATATGCGTCGCGTGTAGCGGAAAGCCTGTACAGAGGTATGATCTTCCTCCGGTACCGCGAGTAATATCGTCCAAGATTCGGCCCAAATATCCGGGTTCGCTCATAAGGTCGCGAAGGTACGAACGGCACATAGGTGTTATCTCGAAGTCGCACCACCGCGGCCCGCCGGCTTGCCCGCATCACCGCCTCGCGCAACGCCTGCTTATACGCCGCCGCTTCTTCCGCGTATTGCGCCGCCTCCGGAGCCTGAATATCTGCCAGGGCCTCTGCCAGGCGCGTGATCCCCGCCACCGCCTCCGCATCTGCCGCGAACCAGTGTTCCCAGTCGTTGGGGTCCTCCATATTGGCGGCCGGAAGCAGCCCGTATTCAGGCACCTTCTCGCCCCTGTCCATGACTTCTGTCAGTCTTCGCTGTTCGACTATCCAATCCGCCGCCAGCTTCAGACTCGGTGCCACCCGCCGCAACCACTGCGCGTCTCGCGTGAAAAGGTAATGCTCCGCCAGCCCCCCTAGGACACTCCCGGCACCTAAACTGTAGGCGCCGCCCGCGTACACATTGTAGAAGCCGCGCAGGTTGCTGAACGATCCCTTCACGGGCACTTTGCCTTGCAGTTGAATCCAGGTCTCCAGGTACTTGGTCACCCGATGCGAATGCCCCAGAGCGTCGAGCATCAGGCACTGCACTATTCCTTCGTTCGAAGCGAATCCCCAGCCGATGGTCCCCGCCGGGACGAAGTAGAGTCCGCTCTTGGGATGTTTGGTGACTGCAGTCAGAATATGAGGAACCAGCGCCTTGGAGATTTTCCTCACCCGCTCGTCCGGCACCTCAAACTCGACCGTCTGGCTCACGACTTCGCGCCAGTACTGCACCACTCGGAGGCGCTCCTGCGCGTAATCCAGCTCTGACAGACGAGCCCGTTCCGACGCTGACAGCCGCGGAATATAAGGAATCGCGAGGTGAACCGTACCCGCTGCTCCCGCCCCCAGCGACAGCTCCAGATGAATTCCTTGCAGCACCACGCCGCCGAAGGGTACCTTCGAAACGGTCACACGCGCGGAATCCGGCAGCTGCAAGCGCGCCCTTACCAAACTCCCCTCCTGCGCCGTCAGCTCACCGTCTTCGTACCCCACCTCCTCCTGCGGGTCTGTCGCCAGCCACACGTGCGCCGTTGCCCTGCCTGCTCCCGGGTTTCGCGCCTCCAATTTCAGCATCAACACCGCGGGCGTCTCCTCGCTTCGCTCGGGATCCTCCGGCGATAGCGGGCCCGAAAGCAGCGTGACAAAACTCTCCTCGCTGTAGTCGATCCCTTCCGTCGACCACCTCCCAATCGCCACCGGCAGATGATCCTCCAAGACTGAAAGCGTCGAGTCCGTCCATAAAGGACGGTAGTTCGCTGTTGCCCCCGTCCCGATCCGCCATGACATTCTGTAGCTGTCCCACTCCATGCGTTCGACTTCGCCATAAAAGGGCGCGTGCGTGTCGTCCTCCAACTTGGAGACGAAGATTCCTCCTCCCCATTCCACCGCAAACTTCTGCCAACTCGCCTCCGCTGCTAGGGGAAAAAAGGCACGCGGACCGCCATCGTCCGGCATGGCGGGATTTAGGGCAGGGATCTCCTTCGAAGCCCGCTCGTAACTCTGCTCCGGCTCGTGCAGTATCCGCTCGCGGATCTTCGCTCCCCTCTTCACGATCGAAGGTGAAAACACTTTCTCATCGCTCGCCTTGCTCACGTAGGCACGAAACGCCGGTACATAAATTGGCCCGTTTTCCAGATCCTGCACGGCAAAGGAAAACGTCCGCTCCCCTGCCTCCACCGTCGCAATCGTCACATCCTCCGATCCCGGCAGCGACGGCTTCGCCACTCCTAAATCCAACAACAAACCTTTCGGGCTCCCTTCCGTCAGCACCTTAAAGTGCTCCCTATCCGCGCGGTCGGCTTCAGAACCCTGCCACAACCTCGCCTCTCTCAAGTCTCCGTTGTAGACGCGAATCCTTCCTTCCCACTCATATCGTTCCCGCTCCCCGGCGCCCAACTCGATACGAAGCTGCCAAGGCTCGAGCACCGTCCCTGTGTAGACTTCCACCTTCTCCAGCGCCGGTTCGGCAGCAAACACCAGCCGCGCTTTCAGCGTCCGCCGGTACTCTACCCCGGGCAGATTTCCCGCCCGCGGGTTCTCCGACTCCTCCAGCCGCTCGAACGTGTAACGGCACTCCGACCCTTCGCAGCGCTCTTGCGTAGCGGCGCGCAGCCACTCACCTTGCCAGGCATCATCTTTGAAATCGTCTATCGTCGGCATCTCGGGCGGCTCAACAGGCCAGTTGCACGACCAGTATTCGACAATCGGTTTCTCCACTCTGCCTGCAGTGAAACGCATCCGAATCTCTTTAATGTCTCGCTCCTCTGTCCACTGCAGCCCATAGATATACCGCCCGTCCACCGCGCGCTGCGCGCGCGTTCCAGTCTCCTCCGCCGCCGGAAAATCGAACGTCACCGCCGCCTTGTGCCGGTCCTCTGCCCCACACCGCCTGCCGAAGGGCGCAATGTCAAAATCAACCGCCTTGGCGGAGGA
>JASHTN010000095.1 GCA_030040525.1 Gammaproteobacteria bacterium
TGGTGAAGATGACCGCCGGCGGCTCCTCCAGCACATTCAGATGCCGCGCGGCCTCGAGGCCATCCATGCCGGGCATGCGTACATCGAGCAGTACCACGTCCGGTGCCAGATCGTGACTCTGCGCGAGCGCTTCCTGGGCGCTCGCCGCATCGCCCACCGCCTCGACATCCGGCAGCTCGGCGAGCAGGCTCTTCAAGCGCTCGCGCGCCGGCAGCTCGTCGTCGACGATCAGCACCTTGAGGCGGACCGCCGCGTTCATGCCGGGGTGGCGGCCGCAGCCGGCGCCGCGGGCGCCGCCTTCTCGATGAGCGGAAAGCGCAGCGTCACGATGTACTCTGCGTCGAAGCGCCCGGATTTCATGAGCGCCCGCTCGCCGTACATGAGCGCGAGGCGCTCGCGGATGTTGGCGAGCGCGAGCCGGTTGCTGTCGCGCTGCACCGGGCCCGCGCCGAGCGGATTCTTCACCACGATGGTGATGAGCCCGCCGCTCACCTCGCCGGCGATGCTCACCGTGCCGCCCTGCGGGCGCGGCTCGATGCCATGGTAGATCGCATTCTCGAGCAGCGGCTGGATCATGAGCCCGGGCACCAGCGCCCCGCCGGGGAGCGAGTCGGTCTGCCAGTCCACCCTGAGGCGCTTCCCTAAGCGCAGCTGCTCCATGCGCTGATAGGTGTGTGCCACCTCGAGCTCCTCGGCGAGCGTGATGGTGTCGCGCTTGTCACTCAAGGTGGCGCGGAACAGGTCGGCGAGATCCTGTACCGCGCTCTCGGCGCGCGGCGGGTCCGAGCGGGTGAGCGCGGCGATGGTATTCATGCTGTTGAAGAGGAAGTGCGGCCGGATGCGCGCCTGCAGCGCGTGCACCCGCGCGGCGGCGCGCAGCTCGACGCTGCGGCGCCACTCGTGCGCGACGTAGAAGTAGCGCAGCGCCAGCCCGCTCACGATCAGTCCGATCCAGACGTTGCGCACCACGAAGCTCGCGGATTCCGCGGGGAACAGCGACGGCCCGAGGAAGTCCGCCGCCCAGCCGCTGCGTCCGATCCAGTACGCGCACAGCGAGATCACGGCAACCACGATCGCCAGCAGCGCCAGCACCGCGGCCGAGCCGGCCCGCACCGAGAGCCGTGCCAGCGAGCGGCGCAGCGCGCACAGCAGGCCGGCTCCCGCGAGCCCGATCCACAGGAGAAAGAGCGAGGTCCGCGTCAGGTCGGTCCAGAAGTCGACCGCGGCGCTCTGACGCGCGAGAGTCAGCAGGAACGCCGTCAGCTCCACCATCAGCACGACGGCCAGCGTCGTGCGCGAGGTGCAGAAGTCCGGCAGGTAATCCGAGCGGGCGCCGGCGGCCTCAGTCTTCATGCAGGGAGCGGTGGCGGCGCACGCATGATGTTGGTGCGCTCGAAGAGCTCCTCCTTGAGGCGGTAAGTGGCCGAGATGTCCTCGTCGCCGTGGCCGCGGGCGATGAGCTCGGCGTACTCCTTCAGCATGCGCTCGACCACCGGCAGCTCGACGCCGAAGCGCGCCGCCATCTCGTGGCAGATCCGCAAGTCCTTCAGGTGCAGCCGCACGCGAAAACCCGCCGGATACGCACCGCGCATCATGTTGGGCGCGCGGTTCACGAAGTACCAGGAGGAGCCGGCGCCCTTGCCGAGGGTGTCGATGAGCTTGTCGAGCGGCAGTCCCTGTGCGTGCGCAAACGCCATGGCTTCGGCGACGGACTCGATGATGCCGGCGCACATGATCTGATTGGTCGCCTTGGCGGCCTGGCCACTGCCGCTCGGCCCGAAATGGGTGATGGTGCGCCCGAGCGCCGCGAGCACCGGCTGGGCGCGCGCGAACGCCGCCGGCTCTCCGCCCACCATGATGGCCAGCGTGCCATCGCGTGCGCCCTCGACACCGCCCGACACCGGGCAGTCGAGGAACTGGACGCCCCGGGGCTCGAGCAGCTGCGCCGCCTGCCGCGCAGTCTCCGCGCCGATCGTGGAGCAGTCGAGCATGAGCGCGCCGGACTTGAGCCCCGCGGCGACACCGTGGACCACCTCCAGCACGTCCGCATCGGCGGACACGCACGAGACGACGGCCTCGACCTGGGAGGCGAGCTCGGCGAGCGTCGCGGGAGCGGCCACCTGCAGCTCCGCGGCGAGCTGCTGCGCCTTCTGCGGGGTGCGGTTCCAGACCGCCGTGAGCAGTCCGGCTCGATGCAGGTTGCGCGCCATGTGGATACCCATGGCGCCGAGTCCGACAGAAGCTACGCGCATCGTGCACTCCGTGCGGTGGTCTTGCCGCGCGCCACTATAGAGCGTCGCTCGCGTGCACGGAAATCGCTTGGCAGGGCCGCAGGCCCTGCCAGCCAATCAAGTAGGCGGCGAGGTTGCCTCTTGCGGCACGACCTTGGGCTCGGGGATTGGCTGCGGGTTGATGGGCTGTGGCTCGGGGATCGGCTGGTCAGGCTTCCACTCCGGCACGCTGCCGCAGGCGTCCTGCACGGCCTGCCGGGCCTGCTGGCGGTAGGCCTCCGAGTCCTCCTCCGAGAGGAAGGTGCGATCGCCGTTGGCATCCTGCTTGTAAATACGCCGCGCCTCGATGGCCTTGGTGTAGCGGGCCTTCGCCGCCTCGCACTGGGTGGCCTTGGCCTTCGCGATGTCCTGCTGGACGGCGCGCGCGTTGTCCTCCTCGGTCAGCTGCTCGTGGATGCGGCTGCTCTGACCGGACAGCGAAGAAGAAGATGAGGATGAGGGCGACGAGCTCTCGGGACGCGCATGGGTCGTCTGGACGAGCACCGATCCGGGGACCCACTCGTCGCTGTAATGCGGCACGCCCTGGGCATCCACCCAGCGGTAGACGTCGGCCTGCGCGACGGAGAGCGCTCCGGCGAGCATCAGGGCAGTGATGGGGACGAGTCGCGACATAAATGCCTCCCGCGACGGCAGTATGGCGGCTCGCGCTCCCGCAACCTTTGAAGTCCGTCACACCCGCGTGAGCGGCGGCGCCGCACCGGGTCACACCATACATTAAAGGTCGTAGGCCCGCTCGCCGTGCGCGGTGATATCGAGCCCTTCGCGCTCCTCCTCCTCGGGGACCCTGAGCCCGACCACCCGTTTGACGATGTAGAACGCGGCGACGGCCACGACCGCGGTCCATACGAACACCAGGCAGACGGCCTCGAGCTGGGTGAGGAGCTGCGTCCAGATGCCGGGATAGCCGGTCGTGCCTTTCACCCAGTCGAGCGTCGAGCCCGGGCCCCCGAGGAATGGGTCATTGAATATGCCGGTCATGAGTGCGCCGAAGACGCCGCCGACCGCGTGTACGCCGAAGACATCGAGCGAGTCGTCGGCGCGGATCAGTCTCTTCAGTCCCGTGACTCCCCACAGGCACACCACCCCGACCCCGAGCCCGATCGCGAATGCGCCCGGGATGCCGACGTTGCCTGCGGCCGGGGTGATCGCCACCAGTCCCGCGACCGCGCCCGAGGCTGCGCCCAGCATCGAGGGCTTGCCCTTGAGCAGCCACTCGGCGGACATCCACGAGAGCACCGCGCACGCGGTCGCCAGGTAGGTGTTCATGAAGGCCAGCGCGGCCGAGCCGTTGGCTTCGAGCGCCGATCCCGCATTGAAGCCGAACCAGCCGAACCAGAGCAGTGACGCCCCGATCATGGTCATGGTCAGGCTATGGGGCGCCATGGGCTCCTTGCCGAAGCCGACGCGCTTGCCGAGCATGATC
>JASHTN010000005.1 GCA_030040525.1 Gammaproteobacteria bacterium
CGAAATCGCCGTTGGCGGCGTCCGCGGCCGCGACCGCCTCGAACATCTGCGGGTCGGACTGGATCTCGCCGCGGCTGAGCCGCCGCGCGACACCGAGCGCCGTCGCCGGGTCGCGCACCGCCTCCTGCGGCGAGGCCGCGAGCAGCGCCACGACGTGCTTCATGACGTAATAGTCGGAGGATGCCGCCGCGCCTGCGAGCAATGCGCGCGCCGCGCTGATCTGCGTGGGGCCCGGCGCGCCGCGCAGCAGATCGCGGGCGAGAGTCACCTCGGCGGCAGCATCACCGCCCTGCGCCGCATGCCGCAGCCACACCGCACCGTCGATGTCGCGATGACAGGCGGAGGTCGCGCGCAGCCGGGCACCGATCCAGTACTGGGCCTGTGGGTTGCCGTCGCGCGCCGCGCGCAGCAGGAACTCCTCGGCACGAGCCGGGTCGCCCGCTGCAGTCGCATAGCTCGCCAGCCCGAAGCGATACTCGGCGCCCGGGTCACCGGCATCCGCCGCCTGCCGCGCGCCTTTGAGCGGCCCGGTGCTGAACAGGTCCGTAGCGGCCTTCCGCTCGAACACGTAGCGCACCTGCATCTGGCTTGCCACCGCAACGCCGCCGCGGCTCGCCGGTGTGAAGCGCGCGTGCATCCAGGCCTCGACCGCAGCTGCCGCAAAGCCCGTGGCCGGATCGGCGAACAGGATCTGCGGGTCGCGCGGCAAGCCGTCGGCGCCGATGGTGAGCGTGGCAACGACCACCGCTTCCCCGGAGCCGGCGCGGGTCTGGTCCGCCGTGGGAACCATGAGGGCCGCCGGCGCAGCCTCGTCGCGACAATTCAGTACGGGGTTGACGATCCCCTGCGCCTCGAGCGCGGCGCGGCCGTAGTGCAAGACGATATCCGCGGCGCTGCGCTGTTCGGCGGCGTTGAGCTTCGGCTTGAGAGCTGCGAGCTGGCCGGCGACGAGCGCGCCGCAGCCGTTGTCGACGGCTGCCTCGAGCCAGCCGGCGCCGGCGCCGGTATCCTGCGGTCCGCCCTGACCGTGCAGCGCCATGGCGCCGAGGTTGAATTGCGAGGAACAGTCGCCGAGGGCGGCCATCTGCAGGAACTGCGCGTGAGCGCTGTCGTAGCGGCCGGCGTGATAGTCGCTCACGGCGTTACTGAAATCCGCCCACGCGGCGGCGCTGAGCCCGAGGGCCGCGGCCGCGACGGATGCTGCCAGGAGGTTTTTGGTGAGAGCTTTCATGGTGATGCAACTCCTCCGGCCAGCGGCCGGCTCAGCGCCTCGATATCAGCGCTCGATGATCGCGGTGACTCCCATGCCGCCGGCGGTGCACACCGACACCAGGCCGCGCTTTGCCTGCGCGTCGCCTGCGAGGAGCTTGGCGAGCGTCGCGACGATGCGCGTGCCGGTGGCGGCGAACGGATGGCCGACGGCGACGCTGCCGCCCTTCACGTTGAGCTTGGCGCGATCGATGCTGCCGAGCGGGCCAGGAAGCCCGAGCGTCTTGCGGCAGTACTCCGGCGTCTGCCACGCCTTGAGGGTGCACAGCACCTGCGCGGCAAACGCCTCGTGAATCTCGTAGTAGTCGAAATCCTGCAGCGTGATGCCGGCATCGCGCAGCATGGCCGGGACCGCGTACGCCGGCGCCATCAGCAGGCCCTCGGCACCGCTCGCGAAATCCACCGCCCAGACCTTGCCGTAAGTGAGGTACGCCTGCACCGGCAGCTTGCGCCGCTGCGCCCACTCGGGCGTGGCGAGCAGAACCGCGCTCGCGCCGTCGGTGAGCGGGGTGCTGTTGCCGGCGGTGAGCGTGCCGTCGGCGGCGAAACTCGGCTTGAGCTTCGCCAGCCTCTCGAGGCTGGTATCGGCGCGCACGTTGTTGTCGGTCTTCAGGCCCGCGTACGCAACCACGAGGTCATCGTAGAAACCGGCGCGCCAGGCGGCGGCGGCCTTCACGTGACTGTCGTAGGCGAGCTGATCCTGCTCCTCGCGCGCGATCTGCCAGCGCTTCGCCATCAGCTCGCAGCTCTGTCCCATCGAGAGCCCGGTGCGCGGCTCGACCACCGCGGGCAGCACCGGACGGAAGTGCCGCGGGCGCAGCCCGAGCCACGGCGAGACGCGCTGCCAGGTGGTGCGGCCGCGGTGGCTGGCGAGCAGCAGCTGCTGATAGGAGCGCGGATAGACGATCGGCGCGTCGCTGATCGAGTCGGTGCCGCCGGCGATTCCCGCCTCGATCTGTCCGAGCGAGATCTTGTTGGCGATCGCGATGGCCGCTTCCAGGCTCGTGCCGCAGGCGCGCTGCAGGTCGAGCCCCGGAGTCTGCGGGTTGAGGCCGGTCGACAGCAGGCTCTCGCGCGTCAGGTTGTAGTCCGCAGAGTGCTTGATGACGGCGCCCGCGGCCACGTCACCGAGACGCTCGCCCTCGAGCTTGAAGCGCTCGACCACGGCGCGGAACGCGGCCGTGAGCATCTCCTGGTTCGTGGCCGTGGCGTACGCGGTGTTTGCCCGGGCGAACGGAATGCGCACGCCACCGACGATGGCGACGCGCCTGACAGCGGCTCCGACCAGCATGACTTCTCCCGAGGGCGCGGCGCGTTAGAATGCCATGGCTGCCAAGGCGAAGCCATTCTGCAGCACCCTGGTCAACGGGCGAGGTCGATGGGCGAGCTCACTACCATCATGGCGCGCGACGGCCACGAGTTTCAGGCGTGGCTCGTCGCCCCGCCCGGCAAGCCGCGCGGCGCGGTGGTGGTGTTGCAGGAGATCTTCGGCGTCAACGCCCATATCCGCGCCGTCACCGACGCCTTCGCCACCCAGGGCTACACCGCGATCGCCCCGAGCCTGTTCGACCGGGTGCGCCGCGGCATCCAGCTCGGCTACACCCAGGCGGACTTCGAGCAGGGCGTCGGCTACCGGCGGCAGATCGAGCCCGACACCGCTCTCAAGGACATCGCCGCGGCGGTTGCGGTGGTCAGGCACTCCGGCCGCACCGGCGTAGTCGGCTATTGCTGGGGCGGCGCGCTCGCGTACCTCGCGGCCTGCCAGCTGCCGCTCGGCTGCGCCGTCGTGTACTACGGCAGAGTCGCGGACTACCTCGAGCGCAAGCCGCGGTGCCCGCTCATGTATCACTTCGGTGGCGCCGACCAGAGCATCCCGCCCGCCGATCTCGAGCGCATTCAGGCGGCGCTGCCTCCCGGTACCCCCTTCTACGTCTACGAGGGTGCCGGTCACGGCTTCAACTGCGACCAGCGCGCGAGCTACGACCCGCAGGCCGCGCGGCTCGCCGCCGAGCGCACCCGCGAGTTTCTCGCGCGCCATCTGCGCGGCGGCAGCCACGCGCAGGGAGGCTCAGATGAAATTACGTGATCCGGACCTGCTGCGCAGCCGCGCCTACATCGGCGGCAAGTGGCTCGACGCCGCGAGCGGCGCGACGCATGCGGTCGTCAACCCCGCGACGCGCGAGACCATCGGCACCGTGCCCGACATGGGCGCGGTCGAGGCGCGGCGCGCCGTCGAGGCGGCCGCCCAGGCCTTCCCCGCCTGGGCGGGGCACACTGCCAAGGAGCGCGCGGCCGTGCTGCGGCGCTGGCACGAGCTGATGATGACGAACCAGGAGGATCTGGCGACCCTGATGACCGCCGAGCAGGGCAAGCCACTCGCGGAATCCAGGGGCGAGATCGCCTACGCCGCGGCCTTCATCGAGTGGTTCGCCGAGGAAGGCAGGCGGCTCTACGGCGATGTCATCCCCGGGCACCAGGCGGACAAGCGCATCGTGGTGCTGCGCCAGCCGGTCGGCGTGGTCGCGGCTATCACGCCCTGGAATTTCCCCGCCGCCATGATCACGCGCAAGGCAGGTCCGGCGCTCGCGGCCGGCTGCACCATCGTGGTCAAGCCCGCGAGCCAGACCCCGTACTCGGCGCTGGCGCTCGCGGCGCTGGCCGCGCGCGCCGGCGTACCCGGCGGGGTGTTCAACGTCATCACGGGCGGAGCCGCCGCCATCGGCGCGGAGCTGACCGGCAATCCCACCGTGCGCAAGCTGAGCTTCACCGGCTCGACCGCGGTCGGCAAGCAGCTCATGGCGCAGTGCGCCGGGACGATGAAGAATCTGTCGCTCGAGCTCGGGGGTAATGCGCCTTTCATCGTGTTCGACGATGCGAACCTCGACGCCGCGGTCCTTGGGGCGATCGCCAGCAAGTTCCGCAACACCGGCCAGACCTGCGTATGCGCCAACCGGCTGCTGGTGCAGGCGGGCGTCTACGAGGACTTCACGCGCAAGCTGGTCCACGCGGTGGCGCAGCTCAAGGTGGGCGATGGCCTCGAGGGGCCGACCGACCAGGGGCCGCTGATCGACACACGCGCGCTCGCCAAGGTGGAAGAGCACCTGGCGGACGCGGTGGCGAGGGGCGCGCGCATCGTGCAGGGCGGCCATCGCCACAGCCTCGGCGGGACCTTCTTCGAGCCGACGGTGCTCACGCACGCGACGCCCGCGATGCTGCTCGCGCGCGAGGAGACCTTCGGTCCCGTGGCACCGCTGTTCCGCTTCGAGACCGAGGGCGACGCCATCCGCATGGCGAACGACACCGAGTTCGGCCTGGCGTGCTATTTCTACACGCGCGACCTGGCGCGTTCGTGGCGCGTCGCCGAAGCGCTCGAGTACGGCATTGTCGGCCTCAATACTGGGCTGATCTCCACCGAGGTGGCGCCGTTCGGCGGCGTCAAGGAGTCCGGCACCGGACGCGAAGGCTCGCGCTACGGCATTCTCGACTACACTGAGCTCAAATACCTCTGCGTCGGGTTATCGTGACGCCATGCGCTACGTGAGCTCCCCGGATTATCACCACGACGGCGCCGAGCGCATCGGCATCCTGCTGGTCAATACCGGCACTCCCACCGCGCCGACCACGGCTGCGGTGCGGCGCTTCCTCAGGCGCTTTCTCGCCGATCCGCGCGTGGTGGAGCTGCCGCGCGCGCTGTGGCTGGCGCTGCTGTACGGCGTGGTGCTGCCGCTGCGCCCGGCGCGCACCGCGCGCAGGTACCAGGCGATCTGGTCGGCGTCCGGCTCGCCGCTCGCGGATCTCTCGCAGAAGCTGCGCGCCGAGCTCGCCGGCACGCTCGCGCAGCAGGTGCTCGCGCCGCTGTCGGTGGAGCTGGCGATGCTCTACAGCCCGCCGCAGGTGCGCGCGGCGCTCGGCCGGCTGCGCGCCTGCGGCGCGCAGCGCATCCTCGTCGTGCCGCTCTATCCGCAGTACTGCGGCGCCACCACCGGGGCAGTGTACGACCAGGTGAACGAGGAGCTGCGCCACTGGCGCTGGCTGCCCGAGCTGCGCTTCATCGCCGAGTACCACGACCATCCCGGCTACATCGAGGCGCTGCGCGCGAGCGTCGCGGCGCACTGGCAGAGGCACGGCCGCAGCCCGCACCTGCTCATGTCGTTCCACGGCATCCCCGAGCGCTACTTCCACCAGGGCGATCCGTACTTCTGCAAATGCCAGAAGAGCGCGCGGCTGCTCGCGGATGAGCTGCTGCTGAAGGACCAGGAGTGGAGCGTGAGCTTCCAGTCGCGCTTCGGCCCGGGCGACTGGCTCAAGCCCTACACCGCGAGCGTGCTCGAGGCGATGCCCGCGCGCGGCGTGCGCGATGTGACGGTCATATGCCCGGGATTTGCGGTCGACTGCCTGGAGACGCTCGAGGAGATCGCCATCGAGAACCGCACGCGCTTCCTGCGCGCCGGCGGCCAGCGTTTTCAGTACGTGCCGGCGCTGAACGCGAGCGCCGCGCACGCCGCGTGCCTCGCCGAGCTCATCGTGCAGCACTGCCAGGGCTGGACGCACCTCGAGCGCGGCCGGCGGCCGCAGGCCGCGCGCGGCACTTCAGCCTGATGGCCGGTGGCGCGCCGCTGCCGCTCGGGCGCTTTCACGAGCTGAGCCTCGCCGCCGCCGATATCCGCGCGTCGGTCGAATTCTACGAGCGCCTCGGCTTCTCGCAGGCCACCACCACCGACTCCTTCACGCACTCCTACGGCGTACTCACCGACGGGCGGTTGTTCCTCGGGCTGCACCAGCGCGCCGCCGCCCCGCCCACGCTCACCTTCGTGCACGCGGACATCGCACACTGCGTGCCCGCGTTCGCCTCGCTCGGCA
>JASHTN010000096.1 GCA_030040525.1 Gammaproteobacteria bacterium
GACATGCGGCCGCGGCAGCGCGCGCTGCAGGTGTTCGGCCAGCTCGGAGTGTGGGACACCGCCGAGAACAACGGCGTGCTCATCTACGTGCTGATGGCCGACCGCGCGGTCGAGATCATCGCCGACCGCGGCATAGCCGCGCGCGTCCCCGAGACGGAATGGCTGGCAGTGTGCCGCCAGATGCAGCACCACTACCGCGAAGGCCGCTTTCAGGAGGGCTCGATCGTCGGCATCCTCGGGGTGGGCGCGCTCCTCGGCCGGCATTTCCCGGGCAGGGCCGCGAGCGGCCACGAGCTCCCGGACCAGCCCGTGCTGCTGTAGCGCATCGCCGACATTCGCACCCGGGCCACATCGGTCATAATTCGTTCACCATGAAGATTGCTCCGGCCCGCACGACGCTCGCGGGAGTCACCTGCGTGCTGCTCGCGGCGTGCTCGCTGTTCGGTCCGTTCCGGCACGCGCCAGCGCCGCCAGCGCCCCCGCCGTCGCCACCCGCACCGCCGCCCCTGCCGCTGCCGGTGGCCAACGAGCGCTTCGAGCTCGCGCCCGGGCAGGACGTCGTCGGCGTCGTGCAGGTGGTCACGGTCGGTCCGGACGATACGCTCACCGACATTGCGCGGCGCTTCAACGTCGGCTACGAGGAGATCGTGCGGGCCAATCCCAAGGTCGACCCTTGGCTGCCCGGCGCCGGCCGCGAGATCGTCGTGCCGACGCAGTTCATCCTGCCGGATGCGCCGCGTACCGGTATCGTCATCAACATCGCGGCGATGCGCATCTTCTATTACCCGCCGGTGAAGCACGGCGAGCGGCAGGTGGTGATTACTCACCCGATCGGGATCGGCAAGGTCGGCTGGCGCACTCCCGAGGGGGTCACCAAGATCGTGCGGCGCCAGAAAGATCCCACCTGGCGCGTGCCGGTGTCCGTGCGCAAGGAGCACCACGAGAACGGCGAGGACCTCGAGCCGGTGATCGGCCCGGGCCCGGACAACCCGCTCGGCAAGTACGCCTTCTACCTGCAGTGGCCGAGCTACCTGATTCACGGCACCAACAAGCCGGCCGGCGTCGGACTGCGCTCGAGCCATGGCTGCATCCGTCTGTACCCCGAGGACATCGAGCAGTTTTTCAACATGGTGCCGATCGGCACCCAGGTGCGCGTCGTCAACCAGCCGTTCCCGTTCGGCTGGCGGGACAACGAGCTGTACCTGCAGCCCTATGGCGAGCTCGAGGACGACACCCGCGACTGGAACAAGGCGCAGAAGAAGCTGCTGACGCGCGAGCTGGCCGCGAGGCTGCAGCAGGATCTCAAGTCTCACCACGAGCAGATCAACTGGAGCCTGGTGTCGGCGCTGACGCATGATGCGCGCGGCATACCGGTCCCGGTCTCGACACCGGACGCGAGCCTCGAGCAGGTCCTGGCGGCTGCTCCCAGGGTGCAGGACGTGCTGCCCGAGGGCTCCACCTGGGACGGCAAGTCGGATCTGCCGATGGACCAGGCGTCGTTCAACCAGCTGATGTCGGATATCGAGCCCGGCTCCGCTCCGCCCGGCGGTAAGGCACAGGCCGCCCCGGCTGCGGGCGCAGCGCCTGCCGGCAGCACACCCACGGGGAGCGCACCGGCGACAAGCGCACCGGCGGCAAGCGCGCCGGCCGCGCCCAAGGGCGGCGGTGGATGAGCGGCAGTGCACCGCGTGCACTGTCGGAATGGCTGCGGCTGATGCTCGCGGAGATCGCAGCCAAGCGCGCCGACTCGGAGCGCGCGCGCTGCGAAGCCAGCCGGCGTGCCCTCGAGAGCGCTGCGGCGCCGCCGCAAGAGCCGCGGCCCGGGGCCCCGACTGCGGACACGCGCACGCGTTGAGTCGCGCGTTAAGTTGACAAGCGGCAGTCCGAGCGATTGCCGGCCATTGCGCGCTGCGGCTGTGCTAGAGTCGCGCGGGCAGGTGCAAAGAGGCGCTCGAGTGGCAGACAGCCCCGCGTCCGGCGCAGAACTCGTACAACAAAGCCGCGACTGTCACGCGATCGAGCGCGTGCCAACCGGGATCACTGCTTTCGTCGGCCGGACTCTCCGCGGTCCGGTCAACCAGCCGCTCACGGTCCGCTCCTTCAGCGAGTTCCAGCAGCATTTCGGCGGGCTGTGGCAACCCTCGACGCTGTCGTACGCGGTCGAGCAGTTCTTCGAGAACGGCGGGCGCGAAGCGCGCATCGTGCGCGTCGTCAACAGCGCGCGCCCGCCCAGCATCAGCCTGCCGGCAGGACGCGGCGTGCTGACCCTGGTGGGACTCAACCCAGGCTCGCGCGAGTATCTGCGTGCCTCGGTCGATTACGACGGCATCTCCGCAACCGAGGAGGACCGCTTCAATCTGGTGGTGCAGCGCGTGCGCGCCGCCGGCTCGGAGCTCGTCGATGACCAGGAGATCTATCGGCGTGTGTCGATACGACCGGCATCCGGCCGTTTCGTTGGCGACGTGCTGCTCGGCTCGCGCCTGATGCGTGTCAACGGCGCACTCCCGGCGGTGCGGCCCGACCACTCCGCCGGCGGACCCTACGGCGTGGCCGTGGGCTATACCCTCTCCAATCCCGACGGCGACGACGGCGGTGCGCTCACCGACTATGACGTGATCGGCTCGGCGAGCGGCGGCACCGGGCTGTTCGCGCTCGGTGGCATCGGGCGCTTCAACCTGCTGTGCATCCCGCCGCTGACGCGCGAGAGAGACGTCGGGCTCTCCACGCTGCTGGTCGCGGCACGGCTGTGCCGCGAGCAGTGTGCGCTGCTGATCGTCGATCCGCCGTCGGCTTGGAGCAGCGCCGGCGCCGCGCTCGATGCGCTGCGCGCCTGGCCGTTCCGCAGCGACAGCGCGCTGATGTACTACCCGCGCGTCCAGGCCTTCGACCGCCTGCGCGGCCGGGTCGAGACCTTTGCCTCGTGCGGCGCGGCCGCCGGCATGATTGCGCGCGCCGACGATACCTGGCCGGTGTGGAGCGCCGCGGAGTCCGAGGACGCGATCCTGCGGCCGGGATTGCGGCCGGCAGCGGCAGTCTCCGACGCCGAGCGTGCGCGCCTGGCGCAGGCGGGCGTCAATACGCTGCTTGCGGTGCGCGGCGGCACGCGTACCGGGGTCAGTCCGCGCACGCTTGCCGGCGGCGGGCGGGCAGCGGCCGACTGGCGCTACCTGTCGGCGCGCCGCCTCGCGCTGTTCATCGCCGCGAGCGTCGAGCAGGGCACGCGCTGGGTGCTGCTCGAGCACAACGGGCCTGCGACCTGGGAACGCGCGCGGCTGCAGGTGGAGAGCTTCCTGGAAACGCTCGCCGCGCAGGGCGCGTTCGCCGGCGCGTCCAGCGAGGAGACTCATTTCGTCATCTGCGATCAGCGCGTCAACCGCCCGCAGACCCTCGCCGAGGGCAAGCTCAACCTGCTGTTCGGCTTCGCGACCAGCAAGCCCGGCGAGTTCGACACCTGGCTGGTGACCCACCGCGCCGGCGGCAGCCGCGTGCGGCCGGTGTCGGTGAACCGCTCGGCGACCTCGCGCCAGCGGGTGAAGTGGGAGATCGAGACCTCGATACTGCGCGGCTGAGGAGCCATACGACTAGACATATCGTGCTCAAGCGCCCATGCTTATGTCAGGCACCGATAAGGGCAAACCCGTCCGAAAGGCGGGGACGCAAAGCCACCGGTCTAAGGGCGTAACGGCCTAAGGCAGCGGGGTTGCCACTCCACTCCCAGGGTGTGAGCGTGCAAGCTCGCCTGCATTGGATCCGGCGCTCTTCCGACCGTGACTGGAACGTTCGGTTTCAGGGAGAGCGTATGAGATCGACATGGGCAGAGCCCACTGGGTCGTCGAACCCCGATCCAGTACCTGGGGCGCAGGCTGGTACCGGCCATTTCATGCTCACGCTGTGCCGGCTGGCTGCACCTGTCTGCATTCGGCCGCCCCAATCACCGCGGCTGAAGCCATTCAGATTCTTCATGAGTCGTGCGCGTCAGCCGGATGGCAGTGAACGCTTGTACCTGCACATGGGGTACTTCGAGACGCTGGCGGATGCCGAGAGATGGGTAGAAGCTGTACGTCGCCATTATCCCGACGCGTTCGCAACCATCGCACCGGCCAAGGATGAATCGTTGACCGATACACAGGTCCTGAAGATTCTGGAAACGCGCCGTGCTTCCGCAGTGCATGACGACGTTGATGAGCGCAACTGCGATCAGATCGAGTTGCTGCGCCCCGACGACACAGGTACTCGGCAGGCTTTGAAGGAGGCTGTCGTTCAGGGTGCGCCGGTTTACTTCGCGGTGCAGCTCCACTGGTCGGCGCAGCCGATCGACCCGAGCCGCGTGCCGTCGCACCCTGTGCTCAAGGCACATACGCTCTACGCCACGGAAACCCGCCGGCAGGGGCGTTGCCGGCATTTTCTTCGGCTGGGTTTCTTCGCAGATCCGATGTCGGCAAAGCAAGTCGCCGTCCAAGTGTGCTCGACCTTCGCCTCCGCAGCTGTGGTACCCGTTCTCGAGCAGGAGGTCACGCGTGCACGCGAAGCCGTCAAGGGCAGCTCGGTAATCCAGGAGCAATCGGCCGATCCGGGGATCGATTCCAAAGGCACGCCGGGGTCGCCGACGCAATCAGAGCCCTTGAATGACGCCGCGCGCCGCCTCTCCCGAGGTACCGAGACAGTCAAACGGACACTCGAGTCGCTTGCCGACAGGGAAATGTTGACTGACTCCGACTCACTGAGCGACAGCGGCGTGCGCCACCTGCGAGTCGAGGTGCAAGAGCAGTCGACGGGTCGCTGGAGAATGATCCGTCTCGCCGCCAGGCCGTCGGACATGGTGGAGGTCTGAGGACGGCGGCAGCCGACTGGCGCTACCTGTCGGCGCGCCGCCGCGCGGGCTCCGGCTTGTGGCAAACAGCCTCGATGTTGTTGCCGTCCGGATCCAGGACGAACGCGCCGTAGTAATTCTGGTGATAGTGAGGTCTCAGACCCGGCTCGCCGTTGTCGCTGGCGCCTGCATTCAACGCCGCGCGGTAGAACTGGTCGACCTGCGCCCGGCTCTCTGCCGCGAATGCGACGTGCACGCCCGAGCACGGCGAGCCATGATCACCGATCCAGAAGAACGCCTTCTGCGCGACGCCGAAGCCGGCATGCGCCCCCGCGCCCGTCTGCTCCGGCGTCACCTCCATGAGCAACTCGATTCCGAGCGGCCGCAATGCTGCTGCATAGAACGCCTTGGATTTGAGCAAATCCGCGACCGCGAGACCGATGTGATCGATCATGTTATTCCCCGCTGCCGATCGAGCGACTGTCATGATGCCACAGCGCGTGCGAAGCGGTTGCTACGCTGCGATCAGCGACGCTTGGAGTCCCGGCGCGGACCCCAATTACGCTTCGTTCCGGACCAGTCGCGGATTACTCAGCGTTGCCGAAGCCACCGCCCCCCGGAGTCAGCACCGTCAGCTCGTCGCCGGGTGCCACCTCGAAGCGCGCGGTCGCTGCGAGCTGCTCCGTCGGGCCTCCGCCTGCGCGGCGGATGTGCGCGGCGCCGCGCGCGCCGGGCTCACCGCCCGCGAGCCCAAACGGCGCGATGCGACGATGGTTGGCGAGCAATGCGCCGGAGAGCGGCGCACGAAACTCCAGCCGGCGGATGACGCCGTCGCCGCCGTGGTGGCGGCCGAGGCCGCCCGAGCCGCGCCGGATCGCGAACTCGCGCACCAGCACCGGGAACCTGCCCTCGAGTATCTCGGGGTCCGTGAGCCGCGAGTTCGTCATGTGGGTCTGCACGGCGTCGCAGCCGTCGAAATCGGGCCCGGCGCCCGCGCCGCCGGCGATGGTCTCGTAGTACTGCAGACGCGCATCGCCGAATGTCAGGTTGTTCATCGTGCCCTGGGATGCCGCGAGGTTGCCGAGCGCACCGTACAGCGCATCGACGATGCACTGCGAGGTCTCGACGTTGCCGGCGGCGACCGCCGCGGGCGGCTGCGGGTCGAGCATCGAGCCGCGCGGGATCACGATCTCGAGCGGCTCGAGGCAGCCCTCGTTGAGCGGAA
>JASHTN010000097.1 GCA_030040525.1 Gammaproteobacteria bacterium
TACCGCCACGCGCTCGGCCGCGGCGTGCTGCTGCGGCCGGTGGGCAACGTGGTGTACTTCATGCCGCCCTACGTCATCACCCCCGAGGAGATCGATCTCATGGTGGAAGTGGCGCGCGAGGGCATCGGGCTTGCGGCATGCGACTGACGCGCGTCTTCATCGATGCGCCGCTCGAGACCGGCACGCGCGTCACCCTCGAAGGCAACGCCGCGAGCCACATCACCCGCGTGCTGCGCCTGCGGGTCGGCGCGGCCCTCACTCTGTTCAACGGCCGGGGCGGCGAGTACTCCGCCGGCATCGACAAGGCGCACGGCGGCAGCGTCACGGTCGCGATCGGGGTAGCGCACGCCATCGAGCGCGAGTCGCCGCTCGAGCTCACCCTCGCGCAGGGCGTCTCGCGCGGCGAGCGCATGGATCTGGTCGTGCAGAAAGCGACCGAGCTGGGCGTCACGCGCCTGGTGCCGCTCCTCACCGAGCGCAGCGTCGTGCAGCTGGACGCCCAGCATGCGCAGCGCAAGCTGAATCACTGGCGCGCCGTGGCGGTGGGCGCCTGCGAGCAGTGCGGCCGCAACCGCCTGCCGGAGATCTCGGCGCCCGTGCCGCTGCGCGAGCATCTGCGCACGGACGGGGCTGCGGACCTGCGCGTGATGTTCGCGCCCGAGGCGCAAAGGCGTATCGGCGAGGTGGCCCGCGCGGCGGGCAAGGTCAGCGTGCTGGTCGGTCCCGAGGGCGGCCTCAGCGACGAGGAGCAGCAGGCCGCCATGGCCGCAGGTTTCACGGCCGTGCTGGCGGGCCCGCGGGTGCTGCGCACCGAGACGGCGGCGATCGTCGCGCTCACGCTCCTGCAGCGCGAGTTCGGCGACCTCTAGGGGGACCGATGGAAGAGCGGACCATTCGCCTGATCGTGGTGCTGGCGCTGTTCGCGTTCAGCCTCGTGCGCATGTGGCGAAAGGCGCGCAGCGGCCAGCGCCGCTCCCCTGCCACGCCACCCGCCGCGCAGCTCCCGGCGCGGACCGCGCCCGCCCCGCCACCGTCGCCAGTCCCCGACGCCTGGCTCGATCCCGGCGGCAGCTCGCGGCTCGCCATGCTGGCGGCGGGCGCCGTCTGGATCGGGGGAAATGTCGCGATGTGGCTGGCGCTCTTCGAGCTGCCGGCGCTCGCGGACACACCGGTCAACTGGCGCCTGGCGGCCGGGGTGATCGGTAATCTCCTGCTTCTCTGGCTCGCCCGCGCCGTCGCGGCGCGTCTGCGTCCGCGCCGCAACCCGCAGATGTCGGGCGGCAATCCCTTTCCCGACTCCTGACGGGGCTGTGTTCGCCGAGCGCTACGGCGGCGCCGGGGCGGCTACGCCGCACCGATGCTGGTCTCGTCCGCGATCAGCTCCTCGAGCCGCTCGAGGTCCGGCACCACCGGCGTCTCGTTCACCATGCGGATCTGGCAGATGATCGGCGAGCGGTCGGGAAAGACCCGCGAGTTGTCCGGCCGCACTACGTCGGAGCTCACCCGCACGAGCTGCGGGAAGCCCTGACTGATGAGGGCGAAGTTGCCGCCTTCGACGCGCGTGCCGAGCGCATGCAGGATCACGATGCGCGTGCGGCCGCTCGCCGGGGGAATCATCTGGCCGCAGGCGCCTTCGAAGGACACGAGCGGTACGGCCTTGCCGTTCCACGGCACCGTGCCGATGTACCACGGCGGCGCGCCGGTCATCTCCGACGGTGTCTGGAAGCCGATCACCTCGGCGACGCAGGCGCGCGGAATGATGAGCCGGCCGTCGACCAGCGGCACCAGCAGGCAGTAGATCTCGGTGACGCGTTCGGCCATGGCTTAGCTTCCCGACGCCGCCTGGCGCACCGCGGCGCGCCGCCGCTCGACCAGCGGCGCGATGGCATCGAGGAGCTGCGCCTCCTGGTAGGGCTTGCCCAGATAGTCGTCCACGCCGAGCTCGATGGCGCGCGCGCGATGCTTCTCGCCGACGCGCGAGGTGACCATGATGATCGGCACGTCCTTGAGTCTCGGGTCGTTGCGCACGTGCGCCGCGACCTCGTAGCCGTCCATGCGCGGCATCTCGATGTCGAGCAGGATCACGTCCGGAACGTGGTCCTGCAGCAGCGCCACCGCGTCCATGCCGTCACGCGCCGTCATGACACGCATGCCGTTGCGCTCGAGCAGCCGCTGCGTGATGCGCCGCACTGTGATCGAGTCGTCGACCACCAGCGCGAACGTGCGCCGGTCGCCGCGCTCTTTCGGCGGCGCCGGCGCCACGGCGCGGGTGCGCCACTCGGCGCGCACCAGCGCGCCGATGTCCAGGATGATGACGATGCGTCCGTCGCCGAGGATCGTCGCGCCGGAGATGCCGCGGATGGAGGAGATCTGCGGGCCGACCGACTTCACGACGATCTCGCGGCTGCCGACCAGCTCGTCCGCGACCAGCCCGGTGGAGTGCTCACCGGCGCGCACCAGTACCACCGGGATGGTCACGTCCTGTCCGGGGAGCGGTGCGGGCTCGAGGCCGACGAAGCCCGCCAGGTGCTGGAAGCGGTACTTCTGGCCGCCGTACTCGAAGAGCGCGCCCTCGCGCCCCAGGTGCCGGCTCACTTCGACCTTTGACAGCCGCAGCACGCCCTCCACGGTCGGCAGCGGCAGCGCGTAATACTCCTCGTCGGTGCGCACGACCAGCGCGTGGCTGATCGCGAGCGTCAGCGGCAGGCGCACGGTGAACACCGTGCCCTCGCCCGCCTTGGTCTCCATGTGCAGCGCTCCCCCCAGGCGCTTGATCTCGGTCGCGACCACGTCCATGCCGACCCCGCGGCCCGCCTGCTGGGTGATGGCGCCGGCGGTGGAGAAGCCTGGCTCGAGGATCAGCTGCATGGCGTCCTCGTCGCTGATCGTCTGCGCGGGGGCGATCAACCCCAGGGCGATGCCCTTCTCGCGGATCGCCTTGAGGTTCATGCCGCCGCCGTCGTCGGTGAGGCGCACCATGACCTCGGCGCCCTCGCGATGCAGCTCGAGCAGGATCCGACCGGTGTCAGGCTTGCCGCGCCTGATGCGCTCCTCGGGCTTCTCGATGCCGTGGACCACGGCGTTGCGCAACATGTGCTCGAACGGCGGCAGCATGCGCTCGAGCACCTGGCGGTCGAGCTCGCCCGAGGCACCCTCGACGGTGAGCTCGGCGCGCTTGCCGGTGTCGGCGCCGGCCTGGCGCACGATGCGCGCCAGCCGTTGCACGTGGCGCTGGAACGGCACCATGCGCGTGCGCATGAGTCCGTTCTGCAGCTCGGTGATGGTGCGCGCCTGCTGCTGCAGCAGGCCCTGCGTGTCCTTGGCGAGCGTCTCGAGCAGCCCCTGAATGCTCGCCACGTCGTTGGCGGTCTCGGCAAGCGCCCGTGAGTACT
>JASHTN010000098.1 GCA_030040525.1 Gammaproteobacteria bacterium
CTTCGCAGCGTGGCTCGACCCCGCGCAGATGCGCGAGCGTGTCGATCCGCTCGAGCTTGCGGCGCGTCGCACGTGGCGCGAATCGCCGCGCTGCAGCCGGGTCGCCGCGCTGGCGGCGCTGGCGACGGTCGAAGGCATCATGCAGCGCTGTGGCCTCGGCCCGGCCTGGGGGCCGGTCGGCAGCGTCGGGTTCGAGCTGGCGAGCGGCGCCCCGACCGCGACCGCCGCCAGCGACCTCGATCTGATCGTGCGGCTGGATGCGCCGCCTCCCCCCGCGCTGGCCGGCGAGCTGCTGGTCGGGCTGTCGCGCCTCGGGGTGCATACCGATGTACTCCTCGAAACCCCGCGCGGCGCGCTCGCGCTCCTCGAGTATGCGCAGGCGCGCACCCCGTTCCTGCTGCGAACCGCGGCCGGCCCGCGGCTGACGCGGGACCCCTGGGGCGGCGCCGCGGCGGCGGCCCGGGACTAGATGCACGTCGCGCTGCTCTTTCCCGGGCAGGGCGCGCAGACGCCGGGCTTTCTGCACCGCCTGCCGGAGCACGCGGCGGTGCAGGCGACGCTCAGCGAAGGCGCGGGGGTTCTCGGGGTGAGCCTCGAGGAGCTCGACAGCGCGGCGGCGCTCGAGTCGACCGGCGCGGTGCAGCTCGCTACGGTGATCGCCGGCGTCGCGGTGGCGCGTGCGCTCGAGGCCGAGGGCCTCGAGCCCCATGCAGTCTGCGGGCTTTCGGTCGGCGCGTTCTCCGCGGCGGTAGCCTGCGGCGCGCTCGGGTTCCCCGAGGCGCTGCAGCTGGTGCGCGTGCGCGCCGCGAGCATGACGCGCGCCGCCCCGCGCGGCTACGGCATGGCGGCAATCCTCGGGCTGACCGAGCGCGAGGCGACCGCGCTCATCGCGCGCGTCAGCGCGCACACTCCTTTATATCTCGCCGGCATCAATGCAGCCACCGAGACCGTCGTGTCGGGCACCGAGGCAGCGCTCGAGCAGGTCATCGCCGCCGCACACGCTGCCGGCGGCCGCGGCGTGCGGCTGCGCGTCAGCACGCCATCGCACAGCCCGCTGATGCAGGAAGTGTCGGCGCGGCTGCGTGAGGCGCTGTGCGGCGTGGCACTGGCGGCGCCGCGCATTCCCTATGTCAGCAACCACCGCGCCCGCGTGGTCGGCACCGCTGCCGGAATCGCGGACGATCTGGCGCTGAACGTCTCGCAGACGGTGCGCTGGCACGACTCGGTGACGCTGCTCTACGAGCTCGGCTGCCGGGTGTACATCGAGGCGCCGCCGGGCAAGGTGCTGAGCGATCTGCTGCGCCGCTGCTTCGCGGATGCCAGGGTCGTGGCGCTGGAGCTCGTGCCGCTCGCGACCGCCATCGCGGCCGCACGCCGCTAGCGGTGCTGGCTCACGGCGGCGCCGTCGCCGCGCCTCAGGCTGTGAAACACGCTGCTCGAGAGGATCGTGCCGGCCCCGAGCACCAGCAGTCCGCCGTGGATGCCGTGGATCAGGTCCGGAACGGCGGTGTGAAAGCGGTTCGGCACGAAGAGCGCGGTGACGAGCGATGCGGCGGCCACACCGAAGCTGACCGAGAGCTGCTGCGCCGTGCTCGCGATGGTGCTGGCGTTGGCCGCCGCCTTGCCCGACACGTCGGCATAGACCAGCGTGTTCATGCTCGTGTACTGCAGCGAGGAGAACAGGCCGAAGGCAAACACCTGCAGCGCGATGAGCCAGGGGGGCGTGCGGGCGCCGATGGTCGCGAAGCTGAGGATCAGCAGCCCCAGGATCACCGTGTTGGTGACGAGGACGCTGCGGTAGCCGAAGCGGGCGAGGATCCACTGCAGGACAACCTTGATGCCGATGGCGGCGAACCCCTGGGGCATCATCAGCAGGCCCGACTGGATCGGCGTGTAGCCGAGACCCACCTGGTAGAGCAGCGGCAGCAGGAAGGGAATCCCGCCGATGCTGATGCGCGTGAAGAAGCTGCCGCTGACCGCGGCGCGGAACGTGCGCACGGCGAACAATCCGAGCTGCAGCAGCGGCTGCGCCGCGCCCCTGGCGTGCACGCCGTAGCCCGCGAGCAGCAGCAGCGCGAGCGCCATGAGACCGGTGATCTCCGCGTAGCTCAGGCTGTGCTCGCCGAACACCTCGAGTACGTAGGACATGAGCGCGATGCCGGAACTGAAGAGGATGAGCCCGACGACATCGAGCGGCGGGCAGTCGGCTTCGCGGAAATCGGGCAGGTGGCGATAGACGAGGTACAGGCCGGCGAGCCCGATCGGCACGTTGACGAAGAAGATCACGCTCCAGTGCAGGTAGCCGGTGATGAGTCCGCCGGCGATCGGCCCGAACATGGGGCCAAGGAGCCCCGGGATCGCCACGAAGCTCATGGCGCGCAGCAGCTCGGACTTGTCGAAGGTGCGCACCAGGGTGAGCCGCCCGACCGGTGTCATCATCGCGCCGCCGAAGCCCTGCAGCACGCGCGCGGCCACCAGCAGGTGAATGTTGCGCGCCAGCCCGCAGAACAGCGAGCCGAGGCTGAAGAGCGCGATCGCCCCGGCGAACACCCGTCGGGTGCCGAAGCGGTTCGCCATCCAGCCGCTGATGGGGATGAACATGGCGAGGCTGAGCGTGTAGCTCGAGAGCACGGCCTTCATGCTCAGCGGCGCGACGCCGAGGGCGTGCGCGATGCTCGGCACCGCGGTATTGAGGATCGTCGTATCCAGCGACTGCATGAAGAACGCGACGGCGATCAGCCACGGCAGCAGTCGCCGGGAGATGACTCCCGTGGCCGCCGGGTGTGCGTCTGCGAAGTCGCTCATGTGACCGAGTCAGTATAGGCGTCCGCAGGGCGCCGCGCGCCGCGCTTGCAGCGCGCGCGTGCCCGGGTGCACCATGCGGCGCCGGGTTGGAGAGGTGCGGAGCCGAGCCATGTGCGATGCAGACTCCATCAATGACATCATCGAGTATCAGCTGAAGTCGGGGATGACCCGACGCAGCTTCGGCGCGCTGAGCGTCGGTGCAGGGCTGGTGTCGCTGCTGCCGCGCACGGCGGCTGCGGCGCTGCTCAAGGAGGAAGAAGTCGACATCAGGACGCCCGACGGCACGGCGGACGCCTACTTCGTCCATCCCACCGAGGGTGCGGCGGCCGGCGTGTTGGTATGGCCGGACATCTTCGGACTCCGCCCGGCATTCCGGCAGATGGGGCGGCGCCTGGCCGAGTCGGGCTACTCGGTGCTGGTGGTGAATCCCTTCTACCGCACCAGGCGCGCGCCCACTGCGCCCGAGAACCCGGATTTCAACGATCCGGCGACGCGCACCGCGCTGATGGCGCTCGCCGGCTCGCTCACGCCGCAGACCACGGTCACGGATGCGCGGGCCTTCGTCGGCTGGCTCGACGCCCAGCCCTCAGTGCACAAGCGCCGCAAGATGGGCACGACCGGCTACTGCATGGGCGGGCCGTTCACGCTGCGCACCGCGGCGGAGTTCCCGGCGCGCGTCGGCGCCGGCGCCTCGTTCCACGGCGGCGGGCTCGTCACCGACAAGCCCGACAGCCCGCATCTGTTGATTCCGAAAATGAAGGCGCACTTCCTGATCGCGATCGCGGAGAACGACGATGAGCGCCAGCCGAACGTGAAGAACGTGTTGCGCGAGGCCTTCGCGCAGGCGAAGCTGCCCGCCGAGATCGAGGTGTACGCCGGCACCAAGCACGGCTGGTGCCCGCCCGACTCGCGCGTCTACAACGACGCGCAGGCCGAGCGCGCCTGGAGCCGGCAGCTGGAGCTGTTCAAGGAAACGCTGGCGTAGAGCTAAGGGCCGCTCAGGCACGCGGCTCGGCGAACACCTGGACCCAGTAGAGCCCGTGGCGCACGCCGTGGCCCGCGGCGTAGGCGAAGCCCATCTGCTCGAACCTCGGGTCCATGATGTTGGCGCAGTGACCGGGGCTGCCGAGCCACCCCTTGACCACCTCGTCGACCGACTCCGGGCCGTAGGCGATGTTCTCGCCAACCACCCTCTCGCTGTAGCCGGCCGCACGCACGCGGTCCGCGGGCGACTGGCCGGCCGGGTCGACGTGCTCGAAATAGTCGTGCTCGGCCATGTCGGCGGCGTGCCCGAAGGCAACGCCGGCGAGGGTGTGGGACAGAGTGAGGGGCGGAGCCGCCGCGAAGGCCTGCGTGCCGCAGCGCGTGCCGCGCGCGCGCACTTCGTTCACGAGCTCGAGCGCACGTGCTGCCGACATCGATCCGCCGGAGGCAGTCGCAGCCGTGTCCGCAGCGGCGCTGACGGAGGCGAGCACCAGCCAGGTGTCCGGCCCGCGCTCATAGATACCCACATCGCGCAGCTCCCGTCCGGCGACCGCCCGGCAGCGGGAGTTGCGCAGCTGCCGGATCACGAAGTCGTCGGAGCCGCTCACGTGCAGCGCGGAAGTCGCGGCCGCGCGGTAGCCGCTGCGCTCAGTGGCCGCCGCGAGCGGCCAGCCACGCGCCCACTGCGCCGCCGCCCGATCCAGCGTGACGTCATGGTGCAGCGGCCGCGCCGCAGGCACCAGCCCGCCACAACCGCCCTCGCGGAGCATCTGCACCGTGGCGAGCGCATCGGCGTGCGCCGGGGACATCACGGCGAGGCCCGACAGACTGGCGCAGAGGCCGAGAAGGCTCCAAAGCGGACCCGCGAACGAGCGTTTCATCCGTGCAGCACCTGGCATTCCCGCGAGGCTACCCAAAGGAACGCACCGATGCCGCAACGGGTGACCGCGCCACGAGAACCCGATCACAGAATTTCCGCCG
Source organism: Gammaproteobacteria bacterium (assembly GCA_030040525.1). GTDB lineage: Bacteria > Pseudomonadota > Gammaproteobacteria > Steroidobacterales > Steroidobacteraceae > 13-2-20CM-66-19. The sequence continues at coordinate 4,771 of JASHTN010000098.1, forward strand.
ACGCCGATTCGCGAGCGGGCGTCGCGCCCGTCGTCAGCTACGGCCAGCGACTCATTGCCGCGGTGCGGACGCTCGTCTCTCGCGCAGCTGCTGGCGCCAGAAATCCAACTCAGTCTGCAGCCCGCTCCCGGCCTCCCCCGGGTCCAGGTGCCGCTCCGAAGTCACGTTGTGCGTCTCCGACAACTCTGCGTGCCAGGCGCTGAGCACCACGCCCTTTGGGGACAGCCGGTACAAATCCAACTGAGACAGGGTTCGATACGAGAGAATAACCGTGGTCTCGCCCTGATACTGACCGACGTGGAGGGCTCTCTGGAAGACGAAGGCCGACTCCTCAGTGTATTTATTGAATGTCAGAGCTCTTGCCGGAAAGTTGCCGTTGACGTCCATTCCCAGCGCCTTGACGGCGCCCTGGGCCAGTCCTTCGGTGGTGACGAAGACGCTGTTTCTGTTCGCGTCTGTCGCTGCCTCGGTGGGACCCTGATTGGCCCATTCAATCAGGGCGCGGAGCACCGACTCGGCCGACGGGGTCGCGGCTGACGCGGGGCTCAAGCCGGCGGCGGCACCCAGCAATGCACCCAGGAGGCCGGACCGCAAAGCCGCAAAAGTGTTACCCATGTCTGCGGAATTGACCCTGTGTCCTTCCGGATTTGGGGGTGACATTTTATTCCGATGACATGGGTGACACTTTTCGGCATTTGCGGAGGGTACGCAGATGCCGTGGCGGGAGTGTCACAAGATGGACGAACGACTACGGTTTG
>JASHTN010000099.1 GCA_030040525.1 Gammaproteobacteria bacterium
AGGTGTCGCTCGATGAGGCCGAGGCGCAGCTCGCGCGCACCGTGCGCGACGTGCGCAACCTGTTTGCCACCAGCGCACAGCTTGCGGCCGATGTACGTCTCAGGCAGACCGATCTCGCCGCGGCGCAGGCCGATCTGGCGCGCCGCGTGCGGCTCGGCAGCACCGGCGCCGTCTCCGGTGAGGAGCTGCAGCACGCCCGCGACCGCGTGCAGGCCGCGCAGGCGGCGTTGCTCGCCGCCGAGCAGCAGCTCGCGGCCAATCGCGCGCGCGTCGACAACACGACCCTTGCCGACCACCCGCAGGTGCGCGCCGCCGCCGCCGCGGTCCGCGACGCCTACCTCACCTACGCGCGCACCGCGCTGCCGGCGCCGGTTTCCGGGTTCGTCGCGCGGCGCAACGTGCAGCTCGGCGAGCGCGTCGGCCCCGGCACGGCGCTGATGGCCGTAGTGCCGCTCGATCAGGTGTGGGTCGATGCGAACTTCAAGGAGCCGCAGCTCGCCGGCATGCGGGTCGGACAGCCGGTGCGCCTCACGGCCGACCTGTACGGCGGCCAAGTCGTGTATCACGGCACGGTCGTCGGCTTCGGTGCGGGGACCGGCTCGGCGTTCGCGCTGCTGCCGGCGCAGAACGCCACCGGCAACTGGATCAAGATCGTACAGCGCGTGCCGGTGCGCATTGCGCTCGATCCCCGCGAGGTGGCGGCGCATCCGTTGCAGATCGGGCTGTCGATGAAGGCGGACGTCGATGTGCACGACCGTTCCGGCGCGCGGCTGCCGCAACTGGCGGGTAACCCGTCCGGCTGGTCGACCGACGTGTTCGACTCCGGCGCGGCGCTCGCGGATGCGCGCGTGCGCGCCATCATCAGCGCGAACCAGGCGGTCCTGGTGCGTGCCGAACCGCGGGCGCGTGCCGGGAGCCACGACCTGCTGGCCGCCGCGGGTGTCGCCGCAGCGGCCAGCGCCGGCCGCTGATGGCCGGCAGCGCCACAACCACTGCTGACAGACCGCCACCGGTAAGCGCCCCGGCGCGGGCGCCGGCGGCGCTGCCGCCGCTCTCCGGATCACAGCTCGCGATCGGGACGCTGGCGCTGTCGCTCGCAACCTTCATGAACGTGCTCGACACGTCGATCGCGAACGTGTCGATCCCGGCCATCGCCGGGGACCTCGGGGTCTCTCCCGACCAGGGAACCTGGGTCATCACCTCCTTCGGTGTCGCCAACGCCATCTCGCTGCCGCTCACCGGCTGGCTGACGCGCCGCTTCGGACAGGTGAGGCTGTTCATCGCCTCGACCGTGCTGTTCGTCATCGCCTCGTTCCTGTGCGGACTGGCGCCGAGCCTGTCGGCGCTGATTCTGTTTCGCGTGCTGCAGGGCGCGGTGGCCGGTCCGATGATCCCACTGTCGCAGTCGCTGCTGCTCGCGAGCTACCCGAAGGAGCGCGCCGGCATGGCGCTCGCCATGTGGGCCATGACCACACTGGTGGCGCCGGTGGCGGGACCTGTGCTCGGCGGCTGGATCACCGACAACATCTCCTGGCCCTGGATCTTCTACATCAACGTGCCGGTGGGCATCGGCGCGGCGCTCGCCACCTGGGCGATCTATCACCGCCGCGAGACCCCGACCGCCCGGGTGCCGGTCGATGCGGTCGGGCTGGGCCTGCTGGTCATCTGGGTGGGCGCGCTGCAGATCCTGCTCGACAAGGGCAAGGATCTCGACTGGTTCAACTCGGGGACCATCATCGCGCTCGCATGCGTGGTGGTGGTCGCGTTCCTCACCTTCCTCGTCTGGGAGCTCACCGAGGAGCATCCGATCGTCGACCTGTCACTGTTCGGCCTGCGCAACTTCACCGTCGCCACCGTGGCGCTGCTCTTCGGCTACGGTCTGTACTTCGGCAACGTGGTGCTGATCCCGCTGTGGCTGCAGCAGTACATGGGTTACACCGCGACGCTCGCCGGAGTGGTGCTCGCGCCGGTGGGACTGCTCGCGCTCCTGATCACGCCCTTCATCGGGCGCATCGTCCATCGGGTCGATCCGCGGCTCATCGTGACGGTTTCGTTCGCGGTCTTCGCGCTGGTGTTCTTCATGCGCGCCGGCTTCAACACCAACGCCACCATCGGCACACTGCTGGTGCCGACCCTGATCCAGGGTGCGGGAGCCGCGACCTTCTTTATCCCGCTGCTGACGCTCACGCTCTCGGGACTGCCGCCGGAGCGCATCCCGGCCGCGTCCGGACTGTCGAACTTCGCGCGCATCACGGCCGGCTCCTTCGGCACCTCGATCACGACCACGCTGTGGGACCGGCGCGCGACGCTCCATCATGCGCAGCTCATCGAGCGGCTGACGTCCGGCAACCCGGCGGCCGCCCAGACGCTCGCCGGTTTGCACGCCGGCGGCATGCCGCAGGACCAGAGCTACGCGCTGCTCAACAGCCTGGTCGACGCGCAGGCCTACATGCTCTCGGCCAACGACATCTTCTACGTCTCGGGGCTGATCTTCATCGCGATGATCGCGCTCGTATGGCTGGCACACCCGATGCACAGCCCGGCGGGCGGCGGCGCGTCGGCGAGCGGCGCACACTGAGCTCTGCGGTCACAGCGCGCGTCGCGGCCCCCTCTAGTCCGCGAGCGCACGCAGCATGCGCGGCGGCGCCAGCCAGACGAGACGCGCACCGCCGGCGCGTGCCGCTCCCGGGAATTCGAGCAGCGCCGCGCCCAGCTTCTTCAGCGTGAACGCCCGGCCGCGGGCGCTGCCGCTCACACACACCTCCAGCAGCCGGCCCAGCCCCGGCTCGTGGCCGACGAGGGCGATGCACTTATCGGGCATGCGCCTCAGGAGCGCCAGCAGCGCCTCCGGGGTGGCGCCGGGAAGCAGCTGCGGGCACTCGACGGCAGCGGGCCAGCCGGCCCGCTCGGCTAGGACGGCGGCGGTCTCGCCGGCACGGCGCAGCGGGCTCACCAGCACGCGCGCCGGATGCGGCGCGATGACTTTGAGCCCCGCTGCCGCCTTGGCGCCGCGCGCCGCGCCGCGCGGCGACAGCGGCCGTTCGGCATCGTCGGGCCAGCGCTTCGGGTTGCGTTCCCAGGCGATGGCGTGCCGGGCGACCAGGAGCTCCATGTCGCCGACTGCGCCGGTGAGCTCAGTGGCTCGAGGGTTGGCTTTCGGGCGGCGCTGCCCCGCCG
>JASHTN010000100.1 GCA_030040525.1 Gammaproteobacteria bacterium
CGTGAGCTCGGGGGCGGCCTGGCTCATCGGAGTCTCATGTCTCTTCCGCCAGCAGCTCCGCCTGGTGCTCCTGCTGCAGCGCCCGGATGAGCTCGTCGAGATCGCCGTCCATCACCTGCGGCAGCCGGTAGAGCGTCAGGTCGATGCGGTGATCGGTGACCCGGCCCTGCGGAAAGTTGTAGGTGCGGATGCGCTCGGAGCGGTCGCCGCTGCCGACCTGCAGGCGCCGCGAGCGGGCCTGCTCGCTCTGCTGTTTCTCCTGCTCGGCGGCGAGCAGCCGCGCCTTGAGCAGCGCCATGGCGCGCGAGCGGTTCTTGTGCTGCGAGCGCTCGTCCTGGCACTCCACGACGATGCCGCTCGGCAGGTGCGTGATGCGCACCGCGGAATCCGTCTTGTTGACATGCTGCCCGCCGGCGCCCGAGGAACGATAGGTGTCGATGCGCAGCTCCGCGGGGTTCAGCTCGATCGCGCCCACCTCATCGAGCTCCGGCAGGATCGCCACGGTGACCGCGGAGGTGTGAATGCGGCCCTGCGCTTCCGTGGCCGGCACGCGCTGCACGCGGTGCGTTCCCGACTCGAACTTGAGCTGCGAGAAGGCGCCCGGGCCCGAGATGCGGCTGATGATCTCCTTGTAGCCGCCGTGCTCACCCGGGCTCTCGCTGATCACCTCGGCGCTGAGTCCGTGGCGCTCGGCGTAGCGCGCGTACATACGATAGAGGTCGCCGGCGAAAATCGCCGCTTCATCGCCGCCGGTGCCGGCGCGCACCTCGAGAAAGAGGCTCTTGTCGTCGCGCGGATCCTTCGGCAGCAGCAGCCGGCGCAGCTCCTCCTCCGCCGCCGTGAGCGCCTGCCCGAGCCGCCCGACTTCCTCCGCGCCGAGCGCCCGCATGCCGGCGTCGGCATCCTGCGACAGCTCGCCGGCGGCCGCGAGGTCACGCTGCAGATCACGGTAGCTGCGGTAGCGCTCGGCCAGCGGCTGGAGGCGCGCGTATTCCATGGAGAGCTCCCGGAACTGCTGCGAGCCACCCGCCACCTGCTCGCTGGAGAGGAGCCGCCCGACCTCCTCGAAGCGATCGGCGAGTTTCTCAAGACGTTGTTGGATGGAATCCTTCATTGGGGGGAGGGGCGCCTCGCCACGGGGTGGCACCCGGGCCGCAGCGCAGCAGCGGACTTAAGCGGCCGCGGCATTTTCCGGGATGTCTGTAGTTTGTGACAAGTTGCGCGGTGCGCAGGGCCGGGAGAGGCTCTATAGTGCCTGACGTGAACGCAATCAATCGCTTGAACTTAAAGGTCCCGGCCCTCGCCGCCTTGAGTGCGCCGCTCCTGGTGATCGCCGCAGGCTGCGCGAGCCTCCATCCGAAGCCCCCGGCCGCACCGCCGCCCGATCCCGCGGCGCTGACACTGACCGCGGAAATGGCGCTCAAGAAGGGCGACTGCCGCACGGGGGCCGAGGCGTACGCGCAGGCGGCCTCGGTAGGCAATCTCGAGCTCGCGCACCGCGCGACACAGGTGGCGGTCGCCTGCGAGCATCTGCCGGCGGCGTGGCAGGCCGTGAGCCGTTGGCGCACGCTCGCCCCGAACGATCACCAGGCCAACGCCATGTACGCGCTCGTGGCGCTGAAGCTCTATCGCATCGCGGATGCGCGCGCCGCGATCAAGGATTTTTGCCGCGAGACGTCCAACCCGGGCGGCGGCGCATCGACCCCCGGCGCATCGCCCCCCGGCACGGCTAACTCCGGCGCCGCCAAGCCAGGCGCCGCGAAGCCCGGCGCATCGCCCCCCGGCGCATCGGAGCCCGGTACCGCGCAGCCTGGCGCCGGGCCGCCCCTGGTTCGGCCGCGTCCGCCGCGCGAGCCGGGCGAGGTGAGCCTCGCCGAGCTCGCGTCGCTCCTCCTCGAGGAGGCGGATGCCTCGGCGGTGCTCTCGGCGATGGTGGGCTCGGTTCCCGAGCCCGAGGCGAGCTCGCCCGGGACGCTGACACTCTACGGTGAGCTGGCGCTCGCCGCCTATGACGGCGATCGGGCGCAGAAGTATGCGCAGCAGGCGCTCGAGCAGAAGCCGAAGAGCCTGGCGGCGCTGCGCGTGCTCGCGGATGCGTACGTGCTCGAGGGACAGAGCGAGCTCGCCGTGAGCACGGCACGCACCGCAGCCGGCATCGAGGCGGCGCGCGGCGGACTCGAGCTCGCCGAGATCCTCGGGGCGCTTGATCGGGTGGAGCAGGCACACCAGCAGCTCGAGAGCCTGCGCAGCGCCGGAGTCCCCGCCGAGGAGATCGACCGGCGGCTGGCGCTGCTCGCCTATCAGTCGGGCGACCTGCAGGAAGCCAAGCAGCGCTTCACCTCGCTGATTGCGAGCGGCGAGGCGAGCGACACCGCGCAGCTCTATCTCGCCGATATCGCGTTGCGCGACGGCGACCCGGAGCGTGCCATCCAGGACTACCGGCGGCTCTACGACTCCTCGGTGGCGCTCTCGGCGCGCTCGCGCTCGGCGGCGCTGCTGCTCGAGCGCGACAAGCGCACCGAGGCGCTGACGCTCCTCGATGACTATGCCGCCGAGCATCCGGAGGACGAGCTCGAGCTCACTCTCGCCAAGGCGCACCTGCTGGCCGACCACGGCGAGGCCGAAGCCGGGCTCGCGGTGCTGGCCTCAGAGCTCGAGCGCCACCCGCAGCATCCATCCGTCGAGTACGACCGCGCCGTGATCCTCGAGCAGGCCGGCCACGTTCACGAGTCGGTCGATGCGCTCGAGCACCTGCTGGCGCAGCGTCCGAACGATCCCGTGCTGGAGAACGCGCTCGGCTACACGCTCGCCGATCACTCGCTCGAGCTGGCGCGTGCCGAAGGCCTGATCCGCCGCGCACTCATCAGCATGCCGGACAACCCGGCGGCGATCGACAGCCTCGGATGGGTCGAGTTCCGCCGCGGCGATGCCTCGGGCGCGACCGCCATGCTGGCGCGCGCCTACTCGATCGATCACGACGCGGAGATCGCCGCGCACTGGGGCGAGGCGCTCTGGGTCAGCGGCAAGCAGAGCGATGCGCGCAAGGTGTGGGCGCAGGCCCTGGCGCGCGACCCGGAGTCAAGGCCCCTCAAGGCGACCATCAGCCGGTTCGTGCCCGACGCCAAATGATGCCCAACAGGCTGCTGGCGGCCGCTGCCATCGCCGTGCTCGGTACGCTCGCCGCCTGCCGCACCGTTCCCACGGCCGCCCCGGGCGCGGCGGCGCCGCTTGCGCCGCCCTGGAGTGAGCGCCGCCCGCAGCTGCAGGCGCGCGAGCTCTTCACGCTGCGCGGCCGCGTCGCGGTTGCCACCGGTGAGCAGGGATTCAACGCGAGCCTGCGCTGGACGCAGGACGGCAGGAACTCGGCAGTGACGCTTGCCGGTCCCTTCGGCATGGGCGGCTACGAGATCGACGCCGACGGTCCGAGGCTCGACGTCATCACGCCGCAGGGCGAGCACATCGCAAGCGATGCAGCGCGGGCGGCGCTCAGCTCGCATCTCGGCTTCGACCCGCCGATCGAGAGCCTGCGGTACTGGGTGCTCGGCGTGCCCGATCCCGCGCAGCCTTCGACCGAGACCGTCGATCAGGCGCACCAGCGGCTCGCGGGTCTCGAGCAGGATGGCTGGCGAATCAACTACACGAGTTATGTCGCGGTGGGAGAGGAGTGGCTGCCGTCGCGGCTGACGCTCGAGCGCTCGAACGTGCGCGTGCGGCTGCTCGTCGATGACTGGCGGCCCTGAGAGCGGCGGGCGCGCAGGCGCCGGCGGCACTGCCCACGTTCCCGCCGGCGAGACGCGCTGGCTCGCCCCCGCCAAGCTCAATCTCTTCCTCCACGTCACCGGCCGCCGCGCCGACGGCTACCACGAGCTGCAGACGCTCTTTCAGCTCATCGATCTCTGCGACGCGCTCACGATCGACGTGCGCGACGACGGGCGGATCGAGCGGCTCTCGGGCCCGGGCGGCATCGCCCCTGCCGACGACCTCGCCGTCCGCGCGGCGCAGGCACTCAAAGCGGCGTCCGGTACGGCGCGCGGGGCGAGCTTAAGGATCCAGAAGCGCATCCCCATCGGCGGGGGATTGGGCGGCGGGAGCTCCGATGCCGCCACCACGCTCATCGTGCTGAATGCGCTCTGGGAATGTGGCCTGAGTGTGCCGGAGCTGGCCGCTGTCGGTCTCCCGCTGGGCGCGGATGTACCTGTTTTTGTTCAGGGTTTCTCGGCCTGGGCGGAAGGGGTGGGCGAGCGCCTCACGCCCCAGCCGCTCGGCTCCCGCTGGTATGTGATCCTCCATCCCGCAGTCGCGGTCAGCACGCGGGAGGTTTTCCAGAGCCCTGAATTGACACGAAATTCCCCCCTCATCACAATACGCGCCTTTTTTCAGTCGGGTGGCGGCAACGACTGCGAGAGCGTGGTGAGAGCCCGCTACCCGGAGGTGGCCGAGGCGCTCGATTGGCTCGCGCGGCGGGCGAGGGCCCGCCTCACCGGCACGGGCTCGTGCGTATTCGCCGAGTGCGCGAGCGCGATCGAGGCGGAGCGCCTCGCGGCGCAGGCTCCCGATCGCTGGAGGAGCTTCGTGGCGCGCGGGCTCGACCGCTCACCCGTCTATGCGCAGCTCGAAGGCAGGCGGTGACGGGCATGCGGCAGTGAGGCTCATGCGGCGGCGAGACTCCTGCGGCGGTGAGGCTCCTGCGGCTGTAAGATGCGCGCCCGCCACCTTGCTCGAGCGATATGTATGCTGGGGTGTCGCCAAGTGGTAAGGCAGCGGGTTTTGATCCCGCCATTCGGAGGTTCGAATCCTTCCACCCCAGCCAGTTTCGCGGCCTTTGAGGAGGCTCGAGCGCACCGCGCTGCAGACAGCGCTGCATAGAGTATGAGCACCAACAGCGACACACTGGCGCTGTTCGCCGGCAACGCCAACCCGGCGCTCGCGCACGACATCGCGCGCAGCCTGCACGTGCCGCTCGGACGCGCGTACGTGGGGCGCTTCTCGGATGGCGAGATCAATATCGAGCTGATGGAGAACGTGCGCGGGCGCGACGTCTTCATCGTGCAGTCGACGTGTCCGCCGGCGAACGACAGTCTGATGGAGCTGCTGGTGATGGTCGATGCGGCGCGGCGGGCCTCTGCCGCGCGCATCACCGCGGTGGTGCCGTACTTCGGCTACTCGCGCCAGGACCGCCGGCCGCGCGCCACCCGCTCGGCGATCACCGCGAAGCTGGTGGCGAACATGCTCTCCAGCGCCGGCGTCAACCGCCTGCTGACGATCGATCTGCACTCGGACCAGATCCAGGGGTTCTTCGACATCCCGGTCGACAACGTGTACGCCTCGCCGGTGCTGCTCGGGGATGCGTGGAAGCAGTCCTACCGCAACATCATCATCGTCTCGCCGGACGTCGGCGGCGTGGCGCGCGCCCGGGCTTTCGCCAAGCGCCTGGACGATGCGGACCTGGCGATCATCGACAAGCGCCGGCCGCGGCCGAACGAGTCCAAGGTGATGAACATCATCGGCGAGGTCGAGGGCAAGACCTGCATCCTGATCGACGACATGGTC
>JASHTN010000101.1 GCA_030040525.1 Gammaproteobacteria bacterium
GAGCCGGGTACCGTCGTTGTCCAACCGGCAGTTGCCAACGCCGTCTTCGCGGCAACCGGGGTTCGAGTCACCCGCATGCCCATCGAGCGCCAATTGATCGCGAAGAGGACCTGATGGGTCGCTATCGCCTCGCGTTGCTGCCGATTGGGCTAGTGCTGATCCTTGTGGGCGTCTATGTCGCCTGGCTGGTTTTTCAGCCGGCCCCCTATGCCTTTGCGGGGGGTCACCCCGTCGATCTCGCCGCGTACACGGGACCATCCCCTGCCGGCGCGGCGCACGAGCTGCTTGGGGCTGATGAGCGCGCCCGAGGCGAATACATCACACGGATGGCGGATTGTGAGGCCTGCCACACTGCACAGGGCGGTGCGCCGTTTGCCGGCGGCAGGCCCTTCGTGCTGCCTTTTGGGACGATCTTTGCGCCAAACATCACGCCTGACCCTGAGACCGGGATCGGCAGGTGGACGGACGCACAGTTTCTCAGAGCCGTGCATCAAGGCATCTCCGCGGACGGCTCGCGCCTCTATCCCGCCTTCCCATACGCATCGTACACGATGCTGACCGATGCCGATGTCGCGGCAATCAAGTCGTACCTGTTCTCACTCAAGCCCGTGCGGCAGGCTAACAAAGCGAATACGTTCACCTTCCCCTTTAACCAGCGTTGGCTGGTGGCTTTCTGGTCCGCCTTCTTCAACCGGGATGAGCGGTTCCGCCCGGTCCAGGAACAGAGTCCGGCGTGGAACCGCGGCGCCTACCTGGTCGAGGCTGCGGAGCATTGCGGTGAGTGCCATACGCCGCGAAATCTCCTGCAGGCGCTGGATCAACGGCGAAAGTTCGCCGGCGGCACGGCCGAGGGATGGATCGCCTACAACATTACCAGTGACCCGATCAGCGGCATCGGCGACTGGTCGCCGGATGAGCTTGCCGCGTATCTGCACAGCGGTCATGCCGCTGGGCGCGGCGCTGCTTCTGGCCCCATGGGTGAAGCGATCGACTTGAGTCTGTCCAGGTTGACCCGCGCGGATGTTGGGGCAATTGTTACCTATGTGCGATCCGTGAAAGCCATCCACAGCAATGCGCTGCCACGGCCTGCCGGCGCCGCAGCAGACTCGCCCAAGATACCCGAGACCGCAAACATCACCGGGAAGCGCGTATTCGAGGGCAATTGCGCAAGCTGTCATGCCTGGAGCGGCGCGGGAGCAATCGTCAATTCAGCGCAGCTCACCGGCGCTCGGGCCGTGAATGATGCGTCGGCCACCAACGTCATCCAGGTGATTCTCGGCGGCAGCGGCAGCGCCGACAGTGGCCGCTCCTATATGCCGAGCTTTGCCGCGGTTTACTCCGATGCGGAGATTGCGGCGGTCGCAAACTACGTCACCGCGCGCTTCGGATCCACGCCATCGCGCATCACACCGGATAGAGTCGCAACGCTCCGATTGCAGCAGTGATAACGACGACTGAGCGCAGAAGGTGCATATGCGCTTCGCATGGCCGGGTTGGGACCGCTTTTTTGAATTCACCTGGCGAATCCTGGTCTTCCTGGTCGCCATCGGCATCCTCGTCGTCGTCTCCACCAACTGGAGCCGCTGGGAGGGGCGGCAGGGCTGGCAGAGCACCGCTGATGCCTATCTGCAGTCGGATCTGACACCGATCTCGGCGAAGGTCGCGGGCTACGTCCGTGACCTTCCGATCCAGGATTACCAGCGGGTGCGCCGGGGACAAGTGCTCGCACAGCTGGTCGATGATGACTATCGCGCGGCGGTCGCGCAGGCCGAGGCCAGCATCCTGTCCGCGACCGCGCAGCAGCAGGTCCTGAAAGCCCAGCGCACGCTGCAGCTCGCCAATGTTCAGGCCGCGCGTGCCGTAGTCGCCGCAACGGTCGCCTCGCGGGCACAAAACGGCCGCGATCTCATGCGCCAGGAGCAGCTGCTCAAGACCGGGTCCTCATCGACCGAGGCGCACGAGAAGCTCGAAACGCTGCGCGCGCAGCTCGAGGCGCAGCTTGCCCAGACTCGCGCCCAGGCTCTGGCTGCGGAGCGCGAGCTCGCCGTCCTCGATGCACAGCTCAAGCAGAACGAGGCTGCGCTGGTGAGCGCCCGGGCCGCGCTCGTCATCGCCAGGCTGAATCTCGAATACACGACTATCACAGCACCGCAGGACGGGGTTCTCGGCCAGCGGCAGGTGAAACCCGGACAGCTGGTTGGCGCGGGAACTCAGATTACGACGCTGACCCCGTTACCGCACGTGTGGGTCATCGCGAACTACAAGGAGACGCAGCTTACGCATATGGCGGTCGGCCAGCCGGCCGAAGTCACGGTCGACACATTTCCCGGACGCACGCTGCGCGGGCACGTCGAGTCGTTTGCGCCGGCTTCGGGCGCCGAGTTCGCGCTCCTGCCACCCGACAACGCCACGGGCAACTTCACCAAAGTCGTCCAGCGCATCTCGGTGAAGATCCTGATCGACGATGCCGACGGTCTCACCGATCGCCTGGTGCCGGGCATGTCGGTCATCGCGCGTGTCCACGCCACGGACCGAGGGCCGCGATGAGCGCCCCCGCCGAGGCGTCCCTGCCTGCGCAAGCCCCCCCAGCGGGGCTCATCGCACCGACGCTCGCGACGCCGCCGACCTCGATTCCGTGGCTCGGGCTCCTGGCGGTGCTCCTCGGCACCTTCATATCGACGCTGAACAGTCGCCTCTCCTCGTTCGGCCTCGCCGATATACGCGGCGCCATGAGCGCAGGCTTTGATGAGGGTGCATGGATCACGACCGCTCAGACCGCTGCACAGATGTTCATCACCGTGATTGCGGTGTGGATGGGCGCCACGTTCGGTCCGCGCCGGGTCCTGATGGGCGCTTCCATTGCGTTCGCGATCCTCTCCCTGATCACGCCCTACTCCCCGAACCTGCCGACGCTCCTCACGATGCAGTTTCTCGGCGGTCTCGCCAGCGGATTCTTCATTCCGCTCACTTTGAGCTTCATACTGCTCAACACGCCGCCCCGCTACTGGGCATTTGGCATTGCGATCTACGCGCTCAATCTCGAGCTCTCGCTCAATATCTCAGCCTCGCTCGAGGGCTGGTACCTCGAGCATCACTCCTGGCACTGGATCTACTGGCAGAACGTTCCGCTCGCGCTCGCCATGTCGCTATGCCTCAGGCGCGGCATGGCCATCAAGCCGATCACCGTGCGCCCACCGACCGATCGTTTCGGACTGGTGGCAGGCGGCGCCGGTCTGGCACTCATCTATGCAGCGCTCGATCAGGGCAACCGGCTCGACTGGCTGAACTCGGGCCTGGTGTGGGGACTGCTGGGCGCCGGGAGTCTGCTGCTGGTCGGCCTGCTGGTCCACACGCTGCGCCTGGAGCGTCCGCTCCTCGACCTGAAGGTCGTCTTCCGTCCGCCCCTGCCGGCGCTGTTCCTGCTGATTGCCTTTCTTCGTCTCACGATCCTGTCGACGAGCTATCTGATTCCCCTTTACCTCGGTTCCGTGCGTGGCTATCGCGCGCTCGAGGTGGGCGACACACTCGTATGGATCGCGGTGCCGCAGCTCGTATTCTGTCCGCTCGCGGCGCTCATGTTGCGGCGCTCGGACGCGCGTATGGTGGCCGCGATCGGGCTTGCCTTCATCAGCATTGCCTGCCTCATGGTCGCGTACAACCTCACGCCCATCTGGGGCTCCTACCAGTTTCTGCCCTCGCAACTGCTGCAGGCGCTCGGCCAGAGCTTTGCGCTCTCCGGCATCATTTTCTTCGGCATTCTGCACCTGCGACTGCAGGACGCCCTGACCTTCGGCGCAGTCATTCAGACGGCCCGGCTCTTCGGAGGTGAGCTTGGTACAGCGTTCGTCACGACGCTCGCCCGCGTGCGCGAGCAGATCGCATCGAACCTCATCGGTCTGCATGTCCAGGTCGGTGATGCGCGGGTCGTAGAACGGGTCACCCGCTACGGAGCCCTGACGACCCACGCGGTCGACCCTGCCGGCGCGCTCGGCCGTGGCCGGTTGGTGCTCGCCGCCGTGGTGCGCTCGGCAGCGACGACCCAGGCGGTCATGGACGGCTTCGTTGCGATTGCCGTTCTGGCCGCGATCGCCCTGCTGATCGTGGTACTGCGAGCTGCCGCGCCGGAGGGACCGGCATCTCCCGTACCGCTCTTTTCCGCGCCGCGCTCGAGGCCACCGTGATTCGTGCCGGTAGCACCGCTTCGGCGGGAGTTGTCCCCACAGCCATAGCGGCCGTGGCGCTTGCCGCCTGCCGGGTGGGCCCGGACTATCGCCCGCCACCGCTGCCGGCTGGCGCCGAGAGCCCCCTCGTTTCTGTGAACCCTCAGGTGGAGACGGCGGCGCCACCGCCAGACGCCTGGTGGCGGCTCTATAGCGACAGCCGTCTGGACGCCCTGGTGCAGGAGGCTTTGAAGGCCAACCGCGATCTGGCCACGGCAGATGCGAACTTCGCCGCGGCGCGCGCAGCGCTCTCCGGGGTGCGCACGGCGCGTTATCCATCCACCGAGGTAGCGGCGCAAGGCGTGTATGGCCGCGATCCCGTCACCGAGGAGATCCTCGAGCTCGGCGGACACTCGCCCGAGAACATCTGGATCTATGCGGACGTCTTTCAGGTCGCCTACGAGGTCGATCTTTTCGGGCGTGTGCGCCGCTCGATCGAAGCTGCGCAGGCGAACGCGGACTCGGTTGCCGCGATCCGTGACGGCGTGAGGGTGCTGGTCGCCGCGAATACCGCCCGCGCCTACGCTTCGATATGCGCGCTCGGAGAGGAGCTGAATGTCGCACGCCACTCGGTGGAGGTGGTCCAGCGGGAAGCCGACATCTCCGAGCAGCGCTACGCGGCCGGAGGCGGCACGAGGTTCGAGGTGGAACGGGCGCAGGCGCTCGTCGCCGAGGTCGCGGCGACGATCCCATCGCTCGCAGGCGAGCGGCGGGCGACCCTCTTCGAGCTCGCCGCACTTCTCGGCCGCACACCAGCCCAGGCGCCGGCGGACCTCGAGTCCTGCGTGGCGCCTCCCAGCCTCACGGGGCTGATTCCCGTCGGTGACGGACAGGCGCTGATCAGGCGCCGTCCCGACGTCCGGCAGGCCGAGCGCCGCCTCGCGGCGTCGACTGCTCAGATCGGAGTGGCAACTGCCGAGCTCTATCCGATCATCCATCTGTCCGGTTTCTACGGCGGCGCAGCGACTGAGCTGTCGCAGCTCACGACCAACGCCGGCCTGATATGGGGTGCCGGCCCGTCGATCAGCTGGACATTTCCCAATCAGGCCGGCGCGCGTGCGCGCGTGCGTCAGGCGAAAGCCTCGCAGGCCGCGGCCCTTGCCTCGTTTGATGGGGTGGTGCTCACAGCTCTCAAAGAGACCGAGCGGGCACTGACGACCTATGGCGCCGCGCTCGAGCACCGGCGCGCGCTGGCCGATGCGCAGGAGCGCATCCATCGCTCCTTCGAGATCGCTCGCGACGGGTATGCAGCAGGCTCATCCAGCTATCTCGATGTGCTCACGACCGAGCAGGCGCTGGTGTCGCTCGATGCGCAAGTCGCATCCTCCGACGCCGAGCTCATCCAGCGGCAGATCGATCTGTTCAAGGCCCTCGGCGGCGGGTGGCGCAAGCCTCCCGGATGACCGCGTGTGATTGCCCGCGGCAGTCCTATCAACCTGATCTGATCCTCGGTTGCGCCGAGTCGCGGCACGCAGTCGCCGCCCTCAAGGCTGCATCCGCATCAGCTGCTGCATCGTCAACATGTTGTG